>NZ_DBHIGR010000264.1:0-1615 GCF_057249185.1 Oribacterium sp. | reverse complement strand
ATGGGATTCTGGATATTCATGTTCATTATGGTTTTACTTATTCCGTTAACTATGATTTTCTTCGGGTGGCTACTTTTCAGGAGAACACCGAAAGAAATTAATTATGTATACGGATACCGAACAAAAAGGTCAATGATGAATGAGGAAACATGGAGATTTGCGAATCAATATTTTGGGAAAGTATGGTATCTTTGTGGACTGATTTTAGCTCCTCTTTCCGTGATTGCCATAGCCATTGTATTTGGGAAAGGACCGGGAACCGTGGGAACGGTTGGCGGTATTATCACGATGTTGCAGATGCTCCCCTTAATTGGAGCGATAGTTCCAACCGAAAGCGAATTAAAGAAAAATTTTGATGAAAACGGAAAAAGAAGATAAACAGAATTGACGGAGCTTTTTGAGTGAGATTTGCCAGTGCAAAATAGGAAAGGGCAGAGCAAATCTCTTAAGGAGGTGAGCAGAGATGAAGGAATATATTGTCGCATTAGAACAGGAATTTTCTTCGATAGAAAATGGTTTCAAGGCGGAAGAAAGTAGAGCTTTACAGGATTTTCACTCCCATGATTTTGCTTATTGCAAGACTTTGGCATTTGCAGCTTATCAATCTCCTGTTTATCAAGTGAGAATGTATGGGGTATTTCTTTTTGGCTACTTATCTGAGGATAAAGAAATCCTCCATTTTATGAAGGAAGAAATTACAAAGGATGAGAACTGGAGAGTGCAGGAGATTTTAGCGAAGTCCTTTGATACCTATTGTAAAAAAATCGGAATGGAAAAAGCCCTCCCTACGATTACGGAATGGCTACAAAGTCCTGAGCCGAACGCCCGAAGAGCCGTTACGGAAGGGCTAAGAATCTGGACAAGCAGAGCCTATTTTAAAGACCACCCGGAAGAAGCCATTCGGCACTTAGCTGCTTTAAAAGAGGATCCCAGTGAATATGTACGAAAGTCCGTGGGCAATGCTTTACGAGATATCAGTAAGAAATTTCCGGATTTCATTCGTAAAGAAGTAGAGACTTGGTCCTTAGATAGTAAAGAAATCAAACAGGTTTATCACTTGGCAAGTAAATTCATCAAGAAGAATTAAGATCATACGTGCATAATGAGGTAAAGTAGAAATGTCCGGAAGCGGTATGCTGAATATCAGCCAACTATCTACAAAATATAAAATTAAAAAAATGGGGGAAGAGGATGTCTCCGGGATTTTGCATCTGGAGAATGGCAATCCCTTGTACTTTGCGTATTGTCCCCCAAAGCCATGTAGGGAAACAGTGCTGAATGATTTAAAAGCATTACCGGAGGGGAAAAGCCTTGAGGATAAATTCTATATTGGCTTTTTTGAAAATGACAGCTTAATTGCCATTATGGACTTTATTCTCTCCTTTCCGGAAGAAGATACGATTTTCATCGGCTTGTTTATGATGGACAGTCAAGAGTCCGGAAAAGGGAAAGGGAGCGCTATTATTACAGAGGCTTTAACTGCATGGAAAAGCGAAGGTTATAAAAAAGTAAGGCTGGCCTATATGAAAGGAAATATGCAAAGCAGGAGCTTTTGGAGAAAATGCGGTTTTACGGAGACGGGAGTAGAAAAAGAAAATGAGCATGGAATAGCGGT
>NZ_DBHIGR010000263.1:0-1669 GCF_057249185.1 Oribacterium sp. | reverse complement strand
TTTCCATCCCTATAGCCGTGATGTTCCGGTTTTTTCCCGCCTTCACGGAAGAGAAAAAAGCCATTGAACGAGCCATGAAGATTCGGGGGATTCAAACCTGGAATCCGATGCAGAATCTGCTCTATGTTTCCATTCCGCTCCTCATCATTTCCGCGAATATCGCGGAGGATATCGCGAAGGCGGCGGAGTGCAAATGCATCGAGAATCCCGTCAAAAAGACGCGCTACAATACGGTTCGTCTGCAAATCGTGGACGCTGTTTTTCTATTTTCAATCCTGCTGATACTGGGGCTAAGCTATTTGGGAATTCGGTGACTACACTATTGACGGCAAAAAAGGAGTTTTTATGCTTTCTTTCGAAGATTTTTCTTTATCCTACGGGGAGAATGCCCCGGTGCTACAGGACATAACCCTCTCGATGAAAGAGGGGGAGTGTCTCCTTCTTACGGGAGAAAGCGGCAGCGGGAAATCCTCCCTGATTCATGCCGTAAACGGTCTGGCTTATCAGTACTACAACGGAAAAAGCAGGGGGAAAGTCCTTTTTCAGGGAGAAGACTTGTCTTCCCTTCCCATTTACAAAATCGCCCTACGGATTGCCACCGTTTTTCAAAATCCGAAAACCCATTTTTTTAACATCAACACCACAAGAGAATTGCTCTTTACCATGGAAAATATGGGACTGAACCGAGCGGAAATGGACAGGCGAATGGAAGATCTTCTCTCTATTTTCCCCATTGAAAAACTGCTTGGGCGAAATATCTTCGCCTTATCCGGAGGAGAAAAGCAGATTCTTGCCCTTGCTTCCGCCTACCTCTCCGGCTGTCCCTTCCTTGTTCTGGACGAGCCCTCTTCCAACCTGGATGAAGGCTCCATTGCCGTTCTAAAAACCATGCTCCACACCCTAAAGGAAAAGGGAATTACGATTCTTGTGGCTGAGCATCGCCTTTACTATCTGATGGACTTCGTTGACCGGGTGGCCTTTTTAGAAAAGGGAAGACTCAGCAAGTTATTTTCCCGGGAGGATTTTCTGGCTCTTCCGGAGGAAAGCATCAAAGCCATGGGGCTTCGTGCCAGAAACAAACCAAGCCTTTCTCTTCCGGAATGGAAAAATGAAGGAGCACTAAGGTATCAAAAGGAAGAGCGCCTTAGCTCTTTTTCCTTTGGAAAAATTTACGGTATAGTGGGAGAAAACGGAATTGGCAAATCCACCTTTCTTCGTAAACTCAGCGGCTTGGAGAATGAAAGAGGAAGTCATTTCTCCCTGTTTGGAAAAGAGCTAACAAAAAGACAGCGTCTTGCCCTTTCCGCGATGGTTATGCAGGACGTGAATCAGCAATTGTTCGGAGACTCCGTGGAAGAAGAGATGGAATTGGGAAAGGCAAGACAAAAACGAAGTCTGAAAGAGAGAAACGAGGGGATCATAGACGGGCAAGAAAACGAACAAAAGAAGACAAAGCCACATCATGCGACAAAAGAAGAACTCCTCAGCGCGCTGGGACTTTCCGCGTTAAAAGACCGCCATCCCATGAGCCTTTCCGGCGGGCAGAAGCAACGACTGGCTCTTGCCGCAACCCTCTATCAGGAGGCAAAGCTTTTCTTCTTTGATGAACCCACCAGCGGGATGGATCAGAAGAATATGCTTCGTATCGCCCGTCTCTTAAAGTCCGCTA
>NZ_DBHIGR010000262.1:0-1692 GCF_057249185.1 Oribacterium sp. | reverse complement strand
ACCTGGATATGGAAGCGATTTCCGCCTTGAACGACGGCTTAAAGAACTTCCCCGGTGTAATTATCTTTGCCTCCCGTGACCATCAGGTTGTGGAGACAACTGCAAACCGTATCATGGAAATCATTGACGGAAAGCTTATTGATAAGCTCACCACCTATGATGAGTACCTGGCATCCGATGAGGAAATCAAGAAGAGATTTACCTTTACTCTCTCTGAGGAAGATGCAGGGGATAACTAAAAAGAATTTGAATAGTGAGAAGCTTTGGGAGTCCAGAGCTTGGGAAAATGGCGGTAATGGCGATAAAGAAATGTCATTACCGCTATTTTTAAACTTGCATGGTATAATGAACTACAGTTTAAAATGGAATTATATTCAGGAGAATGAGCAAAAGAGAAGGTAATGTGATGAAAGAATCGCTAGAGAACAAACTGAATAACATTCATGAACTGGAATTTACCCTGTTTTGTATTGAAAGTTTAGCAGAAGCTTTGCATAAGGATGGAGCAAGTGTTTATCAGGGGCTTAGCAGTGGAAAAAACTTTTTGCAGAACTATATCATACCGGAATACGAGGTGCTTCATACGCAAGGAAAAGAATATATCCTTCAGGAGCTTTTGTCTGTGATGAAAGAATGGGGGGTGCAGCTATGAATGCCCATCCCGTTCTTTTACAAAAAAAATACGCCCGCATTATAGCAGGCTTTGCAGAGAAAGAAAAAATGTCTTTAGAAAATGCCTTGGATTTTTTTTATAAATCTGAGCTGTATCAACTCATTAGCCAAGGCATTTCCGATATGCATTGCAGAAGTGACTTATATCTGATTGATGAGTTGGAAGAAGAATATAAGGATTCTCAAAGAAAGTAGTAACGCTATTTCTTCCACTGCAAATGATGTAACGCCCCTTCCTTACTTAAGAAAGGAAAGTCCTGCTGCCGGAGGGCTTCATATAAAATGATGGCTACAGAATTGGAAAGATTTAAGGAGCGAGCTTCCTCCAACATGGGAATACGAATACACTGCTCCTCGTTATCCACCAGAATTTCCTCCGGAATGCCTGCGGATTCCTTTCCGAAGACAATGTAATCATTGGGAGAAAAGGAGACCTCCGTGTGAGTTTTATGAGCCTTGGTGGTGGCGTACCAAACCTTGGGAAGGGCAATCTTTCTTTCCTCCTCCACACCTGCCATAAATTCCTCATAGGAAATGTATTCCCGAAGCTTTAGTAAAGGCCAGTAATCCATGCCGGCTTTTTTGATATTTTTATCATTCAAAATAAAACCGTAGGGCTTAATCAGGTGCAGGGTACTTTTGGTTGCCACGCAGGTTCTGCCGATGGCTCCGGTATTAAAAGGAATTTCCGGTTCATGTAAAACGATATTCATAAAGTCTCTCCGATTCTATCCATTATCTTTATGGTTCAGCGTATAATCTTCTCGGTAATTTACGGTTCACAGGATTTAGGAACCCATCTTTGCCGCCACTTTTTTGGCAATGGAATCCGCCAGGATTTTCTTTTTCTTTGCAACATCCTCTTCCTTTTCGGAAGCGGAACCTGCCGGGTGCGCACCTTCAATCGCCAAATGTCCGATAGCCTGATATTTTACGGTCTGGTATTCATTTTCATTGCTTTTCCAGTGGGGGCAGTGAGAACGGCTACCTTCCTGCCACATCTTGGCAATTTCATCTTCA
>NZ_DBHIGR010000261.1:0-1781 GCF_057249185.1 Oribacterium sp. | reverse complement strand
AAATAAAAAACTTCGGGAACTCCACCCAGGATAACCCACGGCACATGAAAGGTTTACCTTAGTGCTGCTATGTTCCCATCCTGACACGGTTCGGTATCTCCCATTGCGTGGGGCCCAAGCTTCATCGCCCCCGAAGCCTAATGAGTATAACGGATTTTTAGAAAATTGACAAGGGAAAGGTTTGCAATATGCAGTTTTCGCAAATGATCTTTGTGGCGGGATTTCTCCCCCTGTTTTTGCTTTTGTATTTCGGGAAGAAGGAACTTGCTTGGAAAAATGCGGTGTTTTTCCTGGCATCTTGCTTCTTCTTGCTTTTTCAGGGACTCTTGGCAGTAGCCTTTCTTTGCGTCTTTACCCTTTTTGCTTTTTTTATGGGAAAAGCTTTGGGACAGGTTGCAGAAGAAAAAAAGAAAAAAATATTTTTCCTATCCTTAGCGGGCATTATCCTGCCTCTGGCTTTTTTTAAGTACAGTGCAGCTCTGCCCTTCCTGCCGAAAATGGTAAAGGGCTGGATGCCCTTTGGCATCTCCTTTTACAGCTTCCGTTTTATTGCCTACCTTTACGATTGCTATCAGGGAAAGGAGGCGGAGCAGGACATTTTTTCCTTTTCTCTTTTCGCCTTTGCCTTCCCGGTGCTTTCTCAGGGGCCGATTCTTCGTTATTCGGAAATGCGGGAAGAAATCAAAAATCGTGCATTTTCCTATGAAGCCTTTTCCCATGGCCTGTTCCGTTTTACCTTCGGCCTTTGGAAAAAGCTGGCTTTGGCGGATGCGCTGGGCTCCCTTTCTGTAGAAGTTCTTAGCCTGGACAGTCTGAAAAATGCTTCTATGCTACAGTCTTCTTCTCCATCCTTTTCCTTTCTGGCTGTATTCCTTTCCGGTATTTCCTATATGCTGCAGATTTTTTTGGATTTTTCCGCCTATACGGATATGGCTATAGGAATCGGGGAAATCTGCGGCTTTACCCTTCCGGAAAACTTTCAGGCACCCTATAGCGCCCGTTCCATTCGAGACTTCTGGAGACGCTGGCATATTTCCTTATCCATGTTTTTCCGGGACTATGTTTATATTCCCCTGGGGGGGAATCGCGTTCCCTTTCCTTTGCAGGTGAGAAACCTGCTTTTGATTTGGATTTTAACCGGAATCTGGCACGGCTCCACGGCAAATTTCATTCTTTGGGGACTGTATTTCTTTGTTTTTATCCTGCTGGAACTTTGCTGTAAGAAACTGTGGAAAAGAATTCACAAATCCGAAGGTGGAAATTTTTCCTTTGTTCTGAGATGCTTACAGCATGTTTATACTCTGGTGGTTTTGTATTTTTCCTGGATTCTTTTCCGCTTTTCCGATTTCCAAAGCCTGAAAAATATCCTTTGGCTTCATACCTTGCCGAAGAGCCTGGCTTTAGTGGACGGAAAAACCCTGCTGATTGCAAAGAGCAACATTTTTCTTCTTCTTGTAGCCATCCTCTTTTCCGGCAATCTTTTGAGTAGCTTAGAGGAAGAATGGCAAAAGCTCCTGTTCCGGGGCAAATCCCGTTTGGCAAGGAAGAAAAGAGCAAGTCTGGGATTTTACGGCATGGAGGATGCGGAGGAAGATTCTCCGGAAGCAGAGACAGATTCTCCGGAAGCAGGGACTGATTCTCCGGAAACCGTAGTAGATACCCCGGAAGTAACGGCGATAGATGCCGGGGAAGCTGCTTTGAAAGAAGTTTCGGAAGCTACAGCAGATGAGTCGATTTTTGCTGCTTCTTCCTATAGGAAGGATTTATTCCCTGAAGAAAAA
>NZ_DBHIGR010000260.1:0-1789 GCF_057249185.1 Oribacterium sp. | reverse complement strand
TTAAGAGCTTTTACGGGCAGGCTTTTATTCCGGATATATGCGAATTGGAAGAGGACATGTTGCCCTACAGCGAAAAATACTTTTTGGAATTGATTCAAAGCGGAAGCATTCGTTGTGTTGAGCCGAGTCCGATTTGGTATGAGGAGCGGACAGATTTTGGACCGAAAGCCATAGGAACAAAACGAGTTAGCCATGAGAATGAAGGCTTTTTACTCTTACAGGGGAGTCCTGTTTTTCAAGGAGAAATCTTAGGAGGCTGTATAGATACCCTCTATGATATTTTTGACACAACGAGGCACGAGGATTCTGTCAGCTTATGCAAAAAGTATGCACTATTTCCGGATTTGGAAGACTGGAAAGGGAAAATTCTCTTGCTGGAAAGCAGTGAGAATCAGCCCAATCCGGAGAAGTATCGGACAATGCTTAAAGCCTTAAAGAAAAGCGGTATTTTCGAAGTCCTTAGCGGTGTGCTGGTGGGAAAGCCGATGGATGAGCGTTATACCAAGGAGTATCAGGAAATTCTTTCGGAGGTGATTGATAATCCCTCTCTTCCCATTGTCTTTAATCTGAATGTGGGACATGCCACCCCCAGAGCGATTATTCCCTTTGGCATTATGGCGAAGGTGGATGTTTCGGCACAAATAATCAGCTTTTCGAGAGAGTAAGAGGAGAAAAACACCGTTGAAACAGAAAGGATTGCAGCGAGAAATGCAGGGCGTGGAGGATACTCTCTATATTCCCCTTGCGGCACGTATTTACGCCTCTGAACACTTTCCGAACTTCTTTTATGATGAGAAGGTAATGGATCTGGCAAAGCGTATTTCTGTGGAGAAAATTATGAAAAACTCCATAGAGTATTTTCACATGGCCAGTGTTTGCAGGCAGAAAACCCTGGATGGGAAAATAAAGGACTTTTTAAAGCGAAAACAAGTCGTAAATGGGAAAGCGATGCAGTCCATTGGAAAGCATGCGGAGTCTTTGTCGGAGGGAGAGAATTCCGCTTCCAAAGCACAATGCAATATTGTCTTTTTAGGAGCGGGTTTGGAGACGGCCTATGATCGAATCGGAAATAAGGAGGCACTGTTCTATCAGCTGGATTTACCGGATGTGATCAAAGTGAGAGAAGAGCTTCTGGGGAAGGGGGAAAACGAAGGGCTTCTGAGCGGAGACTTATTTGCTCTTGAGTGGCTGAAGGAGATAGATTGCACTTTGCCGACCTTACTGGTAGTTGCCGGTGTTTTTCAATATTTTCATAAGGAGAAGATTCTGGAGTTTCTTCGGAAGCTGAAAACGTTGCTTTCCGACTGGGAAATCGCTTTTGATGCGACGAATTCTACCGGCCTAAAATATGCCAACAAATATGTGAGAAAAACGGGAAACACGAAGGCAGAGATGTACTTCGGGCTGGATGATCCGGAGGCTTTTGCGAAGGAGGCAGGACTTAGGCTTCTTTCCGTGGACGGCTTTTATCAGGATGCGCTTGCGCATTGCAAGGGATTAAAGCTGAAAACCAGGCTGTTCATGTTCTTTTCGGATCAGTGGAGGAGAACGATGGTGGTGCATCTGGCCCGGGTTTCCTAAGGAGAGAGCGGATGCCCTGAAGTGGCGTCCTTTTCGACCGTAGTTGCATGCTTTGGTACACGGGTGCTATAGTAGTAAGGTTAAACACGGAAGTGGACAGGATAGACGTTACAAACAGGAGTCGGCCTGGGATTGGAGCCGGCGGAGAATGGTTACAAAGTAAAGAGGATGATTTATGAAGCAAACAAGAAATGATGTCCGAAATATT
>NZ_DBHIGR010000259.1:0-1819 GCF_057249185.1 Oribacterium sp. | reverse complement strand
CCTTATTTTGTCCATCCAAGTGTTGACATCGTGTACTGATATGATATGCCATAATTTTTTCTCTCTTTCTTCCTCTATGATAAAAAAATCCCTTTTTTCTTTTCCTGCACAATGTAGCACAGAATAGAAAAAAGGGATAATGCAAATAATTAAGATTTAGCTATTACTATAATTTATAGCAGGCATGTTTTTTGTTGATTTTGAATATAGCAAAGCCTTCGACCACGACTTTCGCTACAGCATAGTAGTGAGCACTATAGCTTTACATTTCCGAATCCGCCATAAACTGTAGTTTTATTTTCCCGGATCCACCATAGTCAGGATATTCATATCCTTATCAAAGGTTACTTCTACCTTGGTCCCGATTTCAATGCCCTGAGAAAGGCCGGAAATATCGGACTTATCGGTTTTGTTCAACTCATAATCTTTTCCGTCATTTCCCTGAATACTTACGCTGTACATTGCTGCATCGGTAATAGTACCGGTTACTACGGTTAAATCCTTCTTTTCCTTGCCACCCTCTTCCTTTCCCTTAGCTTCCCCGGAAGTGGACTCCTTCGCAGCTACATCGGCCTTACTCTCCTTGTCTTCCCCCTCCTGACCGGTCTTTACTTCTTCCGTTTTTTCTGTCGCAGTAGGGGAGGTTTCTGTAGTAGGCGTCTTTTTTCCACAGGCTAAAATCCCCATTGCCATAACTGCTACCAGTAATAGTCCTCTTTTTCCCATCTTTAGCCTCCTTGATCTCTATGCTTTATTTTACGCTTTATACACCATGCTCCACGCTTTACACTTTTACACTATGCTCTACCGCTTTCCCGCTTCTCCACTATACAGGAAGAAGGGAAAGAAATACAAACAAATTCTTTAAGGCTTTCCTAGGATTCTTCTAAAAATGTTCTGCAAGCAGATTCGTCATTCTACTCCGCATACAGGCAAATCTTTCCGCTTTTCAAAGTCTCCGGCACGAAAATTAAGCGCTGGTTCCTGGAGCCCCGGAACAAAAGCCTAAGATCCTTCTCTTCTAAATGAAACTTGCCATCTACCAAAACGGAAAGCATAGAAAACAATTCCAAAATTTCTTCCTTCTCTTGGCTCTCTCTTTCTACGAGTTCCTCATAACAGTAGCCACTATAGCACCAAATATCCTTTTCCGGAAGGCGCTTCTTCATTTTCCGAAGAAGAGGAAGCAGGGCATGGAGATTCTCCGGTACCAGGGGTTCTCCGCCAAGGAGGGTTAAGCCTTGGATTTCCTTTTTATCAAGGGCTTGCAAAATCCTTTCCTCCACTTCCTCCGTAAAGACTTCTCCAAAGCTTGGGTTCCAGGAAGCTTCGTTAAAACAGCCCTTGCAAGCATGGGGACAGCCGGAAACAAAGAGACTCACCCGGATACCGGGACCGTCGGCAATATCAAAGTATTTGATTTCTCCGTAATGCATCTTCAAAAACACTTTCTCGAAAAAAACTTCCCTTATAGGTGCAATACTCTATCCTTAATTTCCTGGGTTCTGCCCTGATTCCAGAACTGGGTGCCGATATAGCCGCAGGTTCTTCTGGCAACGGACAGCTGCTCCTGATTCTCATTTCCGCAGTTGGGACAACGCCACTGCAGCTTTCCGTACTGATCCTCAATAATCTGAATCTCTCCGTCATACCCACAAGCACAACAATAGTCGGACTTGGTATTTAACTCCGCATACATGATATTTTCATAGATAAAATGCATGAGGCTTAGGACCGCAGGGATATTGTTCTGCATATTGGGAACTTCCACATAGCTGATGGCTCCTCCCGGAGAAAGCTTCTGGAAATCCGCCTCAAA
>NZ_DBHIGR010000258.1:0-1824 GCF_057249185.1 Oribacterium sp. | reverse complement strand
AAGAGAAATGTCTGTTTACTTAATAGTGATAACTTTAGCTTTTTATGTGTTGCCTGCTTTCATTAATGATACAGGAACCGGTATATTCTTTTTACTTATTTTAACTCCATGTATTTGTTTTTTAACTTCTCTGATTTATGGGATTAGACATTCTTTTAACTTGATATTTTTATTGTTAATAATGGCCCTCTTTATTCCAACAATATTTATATTTTACAATGAAAGTGCAGCTGTTTATGTATTAATATACGGCATAATTGCAACAATAGGAAATTTTTTGGGAAGCTTATAAAAAAAATAAGTAATTAATAAATTCCGCTTTGTAAGGGAGAGCAAAATGTTAAAAATAAAAGATTTTATATTTCAAGACGATTGGGGAGACAGAAGAAGCTGCCTCATGTTCTTTAAAGAAGACCGGGAGGAAAGCGCCTCATGGGCTGTAGACATTGGGTTTAAGCCCGGGGATTTCGAGGGAAATGAGATTTCTCCTTCCATATGTATTAATCCGATAGATACGGATAAGAGCACAGTAAAGGAATTGGTGGGGACTACATTTTCAGTAAAGACAGTTGAAGAAAGCGAAGAGCGTGAAGATTCCTTTTATATTTATGAAAATGAACCGCTAATGGAATACAGGATAGAAGTCTTAGACATAGTAGAGGCAAAAGCCCATATAAAATGCAATGGGGTGCTTATTCTGGACGGCTATGCGGAACCATGGATAGAGGAAAGATTCGAAATAGACAGTTGGATTCCGGTAATAGAATCCGTGCAGGATTGGGATAAGCTGTTTTAAAAATAAGGGATATTTTGCATATGGCAGAAAGGAGTCTATAAGTGAGATTACTCATATTTGGTCCGGGAGTGATAGGCTCGCTGTATGCCTCGCTTTTTGCCGAAGCGGGTTTTGATACTACTGTTTATGCAAGAGGAGCTAGGGTGGAAACACTCAAGAAAAAGGGGCTTCTTTATTTGAAAAGAGAAAAAGTTACAAAAGCAAATGTTTCTGTATTGTCTGAACTCAAAGATGATGACGAATACGATTTTATATTCTTGACAGTCAGAGAAAATCAGTTATATCAGGCACTTGAGGAACTGAAAACCAATAATAGCAAATGCATTGTAACAATGACAAATTCTATGGATGACTACAATGAATGGGAGAAGATTTGTGGGGAAGGCAAAATCCTTCCGGCTTTTCCGGGCGCAGGAGGAAGGATTAAGGATGATGTTTTGGATGCCACGCTTACTCCGAAAATCATTCAACCGACTACTTTTGCAGAGATTTCCGGAATGAGAACGGATAGAGTAAGACGCCTTTCTTTGATTTTTAAGCAATCTTCTATTCCATATCAGATAGTGAAAGATATGCACATTTGGCAGCTTTGTCATCTTGCAATGGTAGTTCCTATTGCAGATGCATATTATGAAGCGGATAATCCCGCAAAAACCGGTTATGAACAGAAGATTATGCGTAAGACAGCAAAAGCGCTAAAACGAAACCTCCAATTTGTGAGGAAAAACTGCGGCAAGTTATCCCCATGGAAAATGAATATCTTTTTGCTTGTGCCGCTGCCGATATTGACTTTTATTATGTCCTTTGTATATAGAAGTATTTTCGGCGAAAAGTTCATGTATCAACATTCGATAAATGCACCGGATGAAATGAGAGAATTACACAAGCAATTTTATGAGTACATGGAAAAGGTTATAAGTATAACTGAGGCTGAATCAATGCTTTAGAAGTAAAAGTAATGGAGGAATTTCAAATGGGATTCTGGATATTCATGTTCATTATGGTTTTACTTATTCCGTTAACTATGA
>NZ_DBHIGR010000257.1:0-1848 GCF_057249185.1 Oribacterium sp. | reverse complement strand
TTCCTTTTTCTATTTTTTAAAAGCGTTAGAGAGAGGAGGGGAAATGAAGGAGTTAGAGAAGACAGAAGTAACAACAAAAACAGAATTGGTGGGGAACATCGAGAAGACGGAAACCATTGAGAAAACAGAAAAGCTGGTAAAGACCGGTAAGGAAGAGAAGATAGAAACAATCGAGAAGATTAAAACTACAGAGAAGAAAACCGCAATGTTAAATCTTACGGAAGGTGACCCCTTAAGTTTAATTCTTCGTTTTGCCTTCCCGATGTTGCTGGGAACCTTGTTCCAACAGTTCTACGGCATGATGGATACCATTATCGTCGGAAAGATGATTGGACTGAAGGCCCTTGCGGGGGTGGGTTCTACGGGTGCCATTAACTTCATGATTAACGGCTTTGTCATCGGAACCTGCTCCGGCTTTGCGATTCCTGTAGCACAGAAATTCGGTGCGGGACAGTTTGAAAAGCTCAGAAAATACGTAGGAAATATTCTGTATTTAACCGTGATTTTTTCTGTTGTTATGACCATTGTCATCGGTATTTTGACAGAACCGATTCTTCACTGGATGAATACGCCGGAAGAAACCTTTTCCTATGCCTATCTTTATATTTTTATTGTGTTTTTGGGGATTCCGACGACCTTTCTTTATAATATTACAAGCTCCGTAGTTCGTTCTCTGGGAGATTCCAAAACACCGGTGTATTTCTTGATCCTTGCGGCACTATTGAATATTATTCTGGACTATGTGAGTATCCGCTTTTTAGGCTTTGGGGTGGATGGACCTGCTTATGCCACGGTGATTTCTCAGTTTGTTTCCGGACTATTGTGTTTAATATATATGATTAAGCGCTTTCCGATTATTCACTTGAAAAAGGAAGATTTGAAACTGGAAAGACATTACTATAAAAGACTTCTTTTGATGGGAGTTCCTATGGGACTGCAATACAGTATCACAGCCATCGGTTCCGTTATCTTACAGACAGCGGTAAATGGTCTAGGTTCTCAGGCTATGGCGGCCATTACCGCAGGACAAAGAATCAGTAATTTCTGCTGTTGTGTCTTTGACTCTTTAGGAGTAACCATGGCAACCTTCGCAGGACAAAATGTTGGGGCCAGAAAGCTCTCACGTATTAAAAAGGGTGTTTGGGAAGCCACCAAGGTGGGAAGTATCTATGCAGTATTGATATGCGCCGTACTTTTCTTCTTCGGAGATGAAATTCCTAAGATTTTTATTAATGCCAATGAAGTGGAAGTTATTAAAATGGCTAAGGAATTCCTTTTGGGAAATGCCTTTTTCTATATTCCTTTGGCGGTTTTGAATGTTTGGCGTTTTTCCGTTCAGGGAATGGGCTTCTCCGGATTCGCTATGCTGGCCGGGGTAAGCGAAATGATAGCAAGAATCATTGTGGCTTTTATCTTTATTCCATTACTGGGCTATATGGCAGCTTGTTATGCTTCTCCTCTGGCTTGGATTTTTGCGGATGCCTTTTTGATTCCGGCATTTTTCAAATGTATGAAGCGATTAAAGAGATTCCCGGCATAAATCTTCTCCTGTGCCTCCGCATTCTCCCCGAAGCTTCTTATGACAAAGATCGCAGGACATCCTTTCCGGAATGAGGTGTTGATAAGGCTTTGTAGCAAAGGGGTTTAGAGAAGAGTAGAACTCTGTCTTTCCCTGACATAGAAGTTCATTTTCCTTCGTATATAGGGCGTAGGATATGGTGGAAGACAGTTCCTCTACAAGCTCATGAAAAATATGGAGAAAATATTCATTTTCCCCGATGCTGAAGAGGACGATGAAAGGAAAGGAGCCTTCCTCTTTTAAAAGTTGAATATGGCAGGGCTCTTCTT
>NZ_DBHIGR010000256.1:0-1852 GCF_057249185.1 Oribacterium sp. | reverse complement strand
TCTTCTCACATCTCTTCAATCACTGCGATTCTATGCAAGAACACTTTCGCCAGCTCCCTTGCTTTTTCAAAGTCTTCCTTGCTGAGAACCATCATCGCATAGCTGTCACTTCCTATATCCATGGCAGACAAAACATACTCTGTCCACTCGGCATTCAGAATCTTTCCCCATCTTGGGATATCCTCTTCATCATTCAATATTTTCTCATCTATCTCGAGATTTAACCCGGCACTTAATTTACGCACAGCAGGAATAAAACTATCCTTCCTCGCTTTCCAATCCAGTTCTATCACTTTTCCTTTCCGCTCTAACGCGAAAAAAAGCTCTTCCCAGGCATGGTCCATATCTTCCATACTTTCATGCTTGTTCTTTTTCAGGAAACGCTGCGCCGTTTTGGGGTCTGCCAGCAGGAGCTTTGATAAGTCTTCAAATGCAGATTTTACGATTGCATCATCATTTCCTATCACTTCCACATAAGTCTTTTCATCGGGAAGAACTTCCTTTTTTACAAATGCCCTCATAATCTTTATGGCATCGCTGTAGCTTAAGTCGGAAATTAGATATTTTTTATCCTCTATTTTCAAATATAAATTGACCAGCTCTTTGCTTTTCCCGACTACCGCTTTCATCGATGTACAGCCCTTTACGGCATGGGACGGGGTCAGCTCTGTATAAAAAATATATCCGTCATGCATCGCTTTTAGTGTATTGTCAATTCCGCTGATATGAAATCCGTTTCCCTCGTAAAGGGGGTCTTTCATGTGCCATTCTTCGTAATTCTCAAAAAGTACTTTCTGTATCCAATTATATAGGTTCATGATTGTTTTCCATCTCCTCTTTTGTCATTCCGCTAAGTTCTTTCACCCACATCCCTACCGTATCGGAAAGTATGGAATCACAAGTATATTCCTCCATACCGTCCATATATTTGCAGGAAAATGAAGGCTCTCTTATCGCTGCTTTATAAAACTGCATTGCCACATCCTGCAAATGCTCCGGATGAAACGGAAGTGACAGTTCTTCCGCCAACGTCCCCCGAATCTTATCCCAGTCCTTATTTTCTTTATGATACTCTTCTCGGATTTTGGCTAGATAGCCTTCGCAAAAGGCTCTCAGCAAGCTTTCCCTTTGATAAATCTTCTTACAGTTAAAGTCAAATAGATTTCCTGCGTGAATTAAAAAGGTCAGAAGCTCTGCAAGACTTTCCGCAATTCTTCCCACCTCTCCTTCACTACCGATAAAGCCAATACTTTCATCCTCTAAAAATACAAATTCTCCGCCACTTGCATCATGTGCAAATGCCTTAGCTTGCATAGAATAGTTTTCATTATTCTCCATAAACTGGATTTCCTGAAGCTGCTTGTAAAAGCAAATATCACACTCTCGCATAAGCATAGTATGAAGTTCCGTATTATTCTTGATCAGCTCCCATAAGTCCATTCCGTTTTCTCTCCTACTCTACAAACTGGAAGTTATCTATTTCTATAATTTAGCTGATTTTGTTGCAATATATGTTTTAATATTCAGTTCATGCAGTCTACCAGAACCATTTGTATCTTCATATATATCAAGCAGAGTAAACCCTGCCTTTAATTGTCCACCTATCTGCTCCGTTATATTGTGAGAGAACTGCATTCCGGATTTTTCTTTAATCATATATTCTTTAGCCGCTTTATCTTTTAATGGATTAAAAGGCATTTTCCAAACAATTTCTTTTTCTTCACTATCCACAATGTAGTTTATCTCATTATTTAAACCTGCAAGAAAAATACCACCCTTTTTCAGAACTCTATATGTTTCATTAAAAACATGTTGCACATCTTCAACATAACAGTTAGAAACCGGATGAAAC
>NZ_DBHIGR010000255.1:0-1860 GCF_057249185.1 Oribacterium sp. | reverse complement strand
TTTTTCCTTTACAAGTTTTTCTGAATTGGATATGATGTTATGGATTATATCAAGTTATTTCAGAACGATGAAGGAAAGGAAAACTATGAGTTTATTCTCCATAAAGAAAAATACAAAAAAGACTAAGAAGGTGTTTGTAAGCATCCTGTTCCTTAGTCTTTTTTGTCTGTCTATGATATTTACCGCCTTTGCAGGACCGGGGGAGCTATATCAGAAAAAACTGGAATCCCAAAGTTCTACATCCAGTAACGATGCTGAGATTCGAATCGGAAAAAAGCTTTTCCAAACAGAGATCGGAAAAAAGGAAGAACAACTCCTTGTAATGCTGGACCATGAATTGAGCCTATGGACCAAGGGAGAGGATCGCTATTATTTACAGTGGAAAACATACAACGGCTATGGCAGAAACGGTTTGAAAGAAGGAACGGAAAGAAAGGAAGGAGACGGAACAACTCCTTTAGGTGCTTATCCTATTTCCTTTGCCTTCGGCTTTCCAAGTTCTGTAAATACCAAGCTTCCTTATAAGCAGATTCAAAAGACTTCCTATTGGTCCGGGGAGAAAAATACCTACAATACCTGGGTGGAAAGTCCTACAAAGATTTCCGGGGAAAGATTGTATTCCTATAAGATTTGTTATGAAAAGGCTCTGGCCATCGGATTTAATCAAAATCCTGTGGTATTTGGTAGAGGCTCCGCTATTTTCTTACATATCAAAGCACCGGATACCTGGGAGAGCTCAGGCTGTATCACCATTGAAAAGCAGGCGATGGAAGAGTTGTTGCCCCTTCTGAAGGAAAAGCTGAGCATTATCACTTTACAGAAGGAAGAAGAGCTTCAGAAGTATTAAAGAACCGACATATTTTTTATACAATAGAGGATTATTACGGAATGGATTCCGCTGTACTAAGGAGGAGAAATGGATAACAAGAAAAAACGTTTGATTCGGGACTATTGTTATATGATTATAGGCTCCCTATTAATTTCCATTGCCTCCAAAAATATTTATGATCCGGCAGGATTAATTATCGGAGGAGTTTCCGGTATATCCATTATCCTTCGACACTTATTCGGTTTGCCCTTGTGGTTAAGTAATACCGTTATCAATATTCCCCTTTTTGTTCTGGGCTATCTCACTAAGGGATGGAAATTCATTGCCAGAACTATATTTGCTACCATGCTTTGTTCCTTTATTTTGTATGTACTTCCGGATTACACTCTGATTCCTGCAGATGATTTATTTTTAGACTCTGTGATTGGTGCCATTCTTATGGGTATTGGTTGCGGCTTGGTCTTTGCGGCATCCAGCACTACCGGTGGAACGGATTTGATGGCTGCGATTATTCAAACTCGCTTTAAGCATATATCCATTGCGAAGCTTTTACAGTTCTGCGACGGTGCTGTAGTGCTTTGGGGATTACAGCTCTTTGGGGTAACCAAGGCCTGCTATGCCATTGTATCCGTATATATTTTCACCAAACTTTGTGATTCCTTTATTGACGGTATGCACTTTGCCAAGGCGGTTACTATTATTTCCAATAAGGGAGAAGAGATTTCTCAATGGATTATGAAAGAGCTGGAACGAGGCGTTACCGGTATTGATGCGAAGGGAATGTATACCAGACAGGGAATTACCATGCTGTACTGTGTGCTGAGTCCCAGAGAGGTGACCAGAGTGAAGGACCAGGTTTACAGTATGGATGATAAGGCGTTCTTTATCATTTCCGATGTGCGGGAAGTACATGGCGAGGGTTTTATCAATCATAATGAAGATTAAAAGCATTACCATTCGTAAATCCAAAAATATTGTATTGCTTATCTTGGCAGGATTGGTGCTTCTATCCTGCCTTTTTCAGTATCCGG
>NZ_DBHIGR010000254.1:0-1872 GCF_057249185.1 Oribacterium sp. | reverse complement strand
AAGCTTTGAAAAGCGAAGATAGAAGGGAAGCTCCTTCTCCACCTGTTCCGGTAAGCCTGCCGCAACGGCCGCCTTTACGCTCAGCTTCTTCTTATCGATAATCAACATGGAAACTTCCATGGTATTAGCCTCAATCATGGGTTGCTGTGCAGCCTGCTTTTCCTGCAAACGTCTTCCCATAAAATATAAAGCTACTAATACGATGAAAAGCAAAATCAAAATCACCAACAAAATTGAAATAATGCTTTGTGGAGCAATTGCCAGTACCATGAACACCTCATTTCCAAGTCTACAAATTATTGTGCTTATTTTTGCAAAGAAACGTTTACATTTTACTCCGAATAGGGTGAAATTGCAATGGAGAGTTCTGTCTCCGCCACCTTTTGCCCAAACTGAAGGAGTGTGTAATAGAGACGAATTTCTCCTTGTCCCCGAGAGAAGTCAACATTTCGAAAATCCACCTCTGCCGTATCAAATTCCAGGGGCAGGACACCTACCTCCGTTTCGTAATCCACCTTCCAGCGGACGCCTCCTTCATAGAGAAGCTTCTCCTCTTCCTTCCAATTTCGAATAATCTCCAGACGACCTTCCGCCGGATACAGTTTCATACCGTGGTGTACTCCCTCTTGAAAATAACTGAGAAGAAAATGTTCTCCTCTTTGCATCAGTACACCGGAATGTTCCAGCACGAAGCTGTCCAGATCCCCGTCATATTTTTGTCTGGTGTGCATAGTCATTTTGACCTTCATCTTAATTTCTTACCTCAGTCACAGCTTTCCTTTTTTATAACTTTTCTTTACGACAATGAAGACAATATAATAGGGACCCTGCGTGCATAACAGAGCCCCTAGGAGAATGGAAATCAAACATTAAAATCAAATTGATTGTGTACTTAGTATAGCACAATCTTGCAAAAAAGTTTAAAGTCCACGGAAATAATTATTTATGAAATTCTTAAGGTCTATGAAAAGCACTCTCTAAAAGTTTCTCTACCAACTCTTCTATAGAGTATCCCTTTTTCTTAAAAAGCATGGGATACATGGAAATAGAAGTGAAGCCCGGCATAGTGTTGATTTCGTTAAAAATCACTTCCTCCCCGGACAGGAAGAAATCAACTCTGGAGAGGGAGAAGCCGTCTACGGCCAAGAAGACCGTCTCTGACGCCTTTCTAATCTTCTCTTCAATCTCCCCGGAGATATCCGGATGGAGTTCCGTCTTGGAATCCGGATTGTTATATTTGGCGTCATAATCGTAGAACTCTGCTGCCGCAAGAATTTCTCCCACAGAGGAGCTTTCTACCTGCCCTTCTTTTCCGGAAAATACCGCACATTCCAGCTCTCGTCCCGTAATACTTTCTTCCACCAAGACTCTTCTATCTACCGAAAGAGCATTTTCCACCGCCTTCTTTAAGGCCTCTCTATCCTTTGCCTTACTTACGCCGCAGGAAGAGCCTGCATTGGAGGGCTTTACAAATACCGGATAGGAAAGGGCCTCTTCCACCTTGGAAATGATCTTCTCCTGATTCTCCCACTGGCTTCGCACAAAGGAAATATACTTCGCCTGTCGCACGCCAATCTTTGCCAAAGGCTTTTCCACCGCCATTTTGGTGTAAACCTTATCCATAGAAATCGCAGAGGAAAGTACCCCGCAACCCACATAGGGAATTCTGGCAATCTCCAAAAGTCCTTGAATGGTTCCGTCTTCTCCGTCCTTACCATGAAGCACCGGAAAGACTAAATCAATCTTTTCCAAGTGACTTTCTCCGGTTTTCCCCAGAAAAAGCACGGAAGAAAGCTTTGCGTCCGGAAGAATCACGGCTCTCTCTGCACTTTCCTTCCAGCTTCCGTCTTCAATGGCTTCTTCTTTCTCCAC
>NZ_DBHIGR010000253.1:0-1891 GCF_057249185.1 Oribacterium sp. | reverse complement strand
GGATTTTTTCCCGGCCCTATAAACTTTGCAATATCCGCATAACCGTTTCTGGCATGATTTTCAATATCGCTCTTATTGTAGTAGACGTTCCATGCCGCGTTTGTAGGAAGCTTCTTCGCACCAACCAGGATTCCTCCACCCGAATCTGCAGGATCTAAGGTATGGAAGCTATAATCAAAGGCCTGAGAGCTTGCCCTGGCTCTATCCACTCTTAGATACCAAACGCCATAGAAATACTCACCGGGGTTATCCGTGGTAGTGCCCCAGCTGGGATCCCAGGAGAAGAATATCCCCTGCTTCATATCCGCCTCACCGTGCTTGAAATTGAAGCTAGTAGGCTCAACCTTGGTTTCCACATGAACGGAAAGAGGAACATCCTGTTTCACATCCAAACTGTTATCACTGTGGTCAATATTTAAGCTGACAGGGAATTTATTGTCATAGACACCTACCCCCTTAGCATAATCATGCTTTACCTTCAGCATGGAAGGAGTCAGGTTGTAGGCAATATCCGCCTTAAAAGTAAATCCACCGTTTACCGCCCTATAGTTCGTTAAACGAAGATAGTCTTCCGGCTTATCCTTTCCGGGAACATTCTTTTTGATAATGGTATAATTAAAGCTACTTTGGGTATTGGTATTCGGCGCCTCAAGCAAGCCTGTAGCCATAGAAGGCTGCAGCTTATGCTGATTCCCTTCCTTTTTCTCATATACAGAAATTTTGTCCGGTTCATTTTCATCCCAGCCTTCAAAAATTCTGGCAGGAACATCAATATTAACCGTTCCTACATCATAACTGACATTTTTGTTTCCCTTTAGAGTAAGCTCTATGCCCAGGGTAGTTGTATCCGTACCGTTGGAAGAACTATCCGGAGGAATGATTTTTAAATCTCTTTGTTCCCGCATTACACCGTTACTGCCATCGGTATAAGTATGGCCGTTAGGAATGGTCGTGCCAAATCGAGGAGCATTAGGAGCTTCCGTCCAAAATGCCTTAAACTCATGGTTGACAGCCTCTTCTCCCAAATCCCTTGTCCTTCTTACTAGGATAATGGGACTGAAATGCTTTGCGGAAAACAGGAGTTCTTCTCCCTCCTCCTTTACACTAAGGATTTCTCCGGGATGATTTTCAGAAAGATGTACAATCTGTAGTTCTTCCTCAAGATCCTCTTCTTGATCTTCTTTAAGATTTTCCTCAGTCTTCTCTAAAGCATCCTTTATTTTTTTACTTTTTTGCAGGCGAAGCTCTACCTTCTTGCCGTTCTTAGGCTGTACTTCCTTTTCCACACCGTTAACTTCTCTGTAGAAGGAAATGTCGATAGCCTCCAGAACTTCAACCTCCGCCTCTTCCCCCGGATTCTTTTTCTTATAATCCTTCAAAGAAAGGGCTTTGGCCTCTTCCAGAATGCTTTCTGAATCTACCGGGACCACCTTCATTCTGGTTCCCTCATAGAAGGTTCCCTCAGAAAAGCTTGCCAGTACAGTAATATCCTTACTGTAGGAAGCCTCAAAAGAACCGGCGTCCATATACTCCGGCTTTTCCTCCTGCTTAGCTTCTTCCGATGACAAACTAGCCTTCTCTTCCAAAGAAGACTCCTCAGTCTTTGCTTCCGAAGGAGCAGTCTTATTCTCCTCTTCTGATACTAGCTCTTCTTTCTTTTCCTTTTTTCCCTCTGATGCGGATCCTTCCTTCTCTAAGGCAGTTTCTTCCAAAGAAGTCTTTCCCTCCCCCGCCTTCTCTTCCGCCCTTTCTCTTAGACTTTCAGAGGATTTTTCTTCCGTAGCAAGAGCGATACGTTCTACCGTTTCTCCGGCAATTTCTTCCGCATAGCTCACGCTTTGCAAATTTCCCGCAAGCATCAAAAAACTGAGGAAATAAGCCATACCCTTCT
>NZ_DBHIGR010000252.1:0-1902 GCF_057249185.1 Oribacterium sp. | reverse complement strand
TGTCGCTTCACTTCATTGATTAATACAGTTCTTCTCTCCACAGGTTTTCAGCAAGTAACGGGCTCAGATTGCCCCCCTTATAACCCCATACTGCATTATTCGCTTCACTTATTGATTTTTACAGTTCTTCACTTGCCGGATTTCGCAAGTATAGGGCTCAGACTACCTACCTTACAGACCTATAGCCCGGGGCAAATACATAACATTGATTTATATCCTTTTATATTTGCATGATATATGGAACGATGATAAGTTTTATTTATAATGTAAATAATATTTATTTATGCTTCTGTGAGGGTAATTATGAGAGAGTGGGAAATTCAAATATACTGGTCGGAAGAAGATAAGCTTTATATCGCAGAAATTCCGGAGCTAAAAGGATTTTTTGCAGACGGAAAGACCAGGTCGGAAGCTATACAGAATGCTGAAATAGTTTTAGCGGAGTGGTTGGAAGTAGCAAGGGAGGAAGGCATCCCTATACCAAAGGTAAAAAAATAAAGCAGTTTTCCGTAAAAGAGAAAAACGGAGCTATATCAGAGTAGAGGATAAAGGAGTTTTATGCAAAGTAATCAAATTCAAAATAAAAAAGCGGTTCTGGTGGGTGTGGAATTTCCGGAGAACAGAGACTTTTCTCTGGATATGGAGGAGCTCTTCGGCCTTTGTCAGGCCTTGTCCATTGAATGCTGCACCAGCATCAGCCAAAGCCTGGCCAGAGAGGATAGCGCCACCTTTATCGGTTCCGGAAAGGTGGAGGAGGTAAGAGCCGCCGTGCTCTTCCATGAGGCGGATCTGGTCATTTTCCAAAATGCCCTCTCCCCCTCCCAGCTCCATAACCTGTCCAAGGCTCTATCTGTGGAGGTTTTGGACAGAACCCAGGTGATTTTACAAATCTTTGCGGAGCGGGCCAGAAGCAAGGAAGCGAAGATGCAGGTGCAATATGCCACCCTTCAATATATGCTGCCCAGGCTTGTGGGACTTCGGGAAAATCTCTCCCGCCAGGGCGGAAGCGGCGGTGCCGGCCTTTCCAACCGTGGTGCGGGAGAAAAGAAGATTGAGCTGGATAAGCGAAAGATTCAGGAGGAAATGGCCTTTCTGCGAAGAGAATGTAAGAAGCAGGAGGAAGTGCGCCGGGTAAAACGGCAAAAAAGAGAGAAGTCCAATATTCCAAGAATCGCTCTGGTGGGCTACACCAATGCGGGAAAGTCCAGTCTTATGAATGCCATTTTGGATTGGAGTAAGGAAGGCCAGAAGGAAAAGGTGGAAGAAAAAGATATGCTTTTTGCCACTCTGGATACCACCATTCGCCATGTGAAGGGGGAACGGGGAGAGGAATTCCTTTTTGCCGATACGGTAGGCTTTATTCGAGACCTGCCTCCCAAACTTTTGGATGCCTTCCACAGTACTCTGGAAGAGGCCATTGAAGCGGATTTGATTTTGCAGGTGGTAGACTATTCCGATCCCAATTATCAAAAGCACATGGACAGCACACTGGCTACCCTGAAAAAGCTGGAAGCAAGCCACATCCCCATGCTCTATGTGATGAATAAATGCGACAAGGTTCTTCCCCTGTCGGAGCTTCCCAAGAAGAGAGGAGACAAGCTCTATATCTCCGTTAAAGAGGGGATAGGAATTTCCGAACTTATGGAAGCGGTAAGCGAGAAAGCCTCTGCCAATCTCCGCCCCCTGTCCATCCTGCTTCCCTACAGCGAAGCGGCTTGGGAAAACAGTATTCGGAAAGAAGGGAAAATCCTCTCCCTATCCTATGAGGAAGAAGGAATTCAAATGGAACTCCGCCTACCGGAGGCCTTGTACGCAAAACTCCAAAGGTTCTCTGTTTAAGTATCTTTCGATATGGATAAATGAGGAGAGAAGGACTGTAACAATCAATGAAGTGAAGCGACT
>NZ_DBHIGR010000251.1:0-1954 GCF_057249185.1 Oribacterium sp. | reverse complement strand
CATAGCTTCCGTAAGCATAGGCTCTAATCTTGTAGCTGTAGTTTCCGTTTTGGGTAATCGCAGAGCGAAAATCATAGCTGGTTCCGGTAGTTTCTCCGCTGGTGATAAACTGGCTTCCTCTATAAAGCTTTACCAGATATTTTTCCGCATTATCCACTCCGGACCATTCTGCCACACCGTTTTCATCTCTCCAGCTTACATCTCCAACTGTCAAGTCACCGGGATTTGCCTTCAGCTTCTTGGTCTTGATGGTAAGTGTGATGGAATTTGCAGTACCTGTAGCCTTTACAAATCCTACCTCAGCTCCGCTAAATTTATAAAAATTCGCAGTCTTCAAACTGTTAGTATTGAACTTATGCTCGGAATCCGCCTTTAAAATTACCTTGAACTGGGGAGTCGTGTTGCTTTTCCAAACATTTCCCTGCATATTCAAAGCGGTTCCTTCATCATTTTGAATGGTAAAACCGTCATCACCGCTACTTACGGAAATCTTCTTTGCAGCTGAGCCGATTTCAATATCCGAACTGTCAATCTGTAAATTCACCGATCCGATTTCCGCCTTGTTTCCTGCTGCAAAGGCGGAAAATGCGGAAACCGCCATAATACTCATTAACACTGCCATTCCTTTTAAAAATGATTTCGCTTTCATAGAAACCTCCTTTTGTCTATTCGCTATCAAAAGTATAGACAAAAGTCTTTCTTCATGTGTTACAAGTTTTCTGCCATTTCATAAATTTTTCTTTACAGTTTTTCTTTTTAAGTATTTAAAAGTGTGACTTTAAGTTTTTTATCATACAAGGCCCTTCAATTTATAACGCAATAGTTCCGTAATCCTTCCATAGCAATGGATCTTCATGACTGGCAAAGATTACCGGGCGTTTATTTTGATGAGAAAGCAGATACTCCTCCATTATCTTTCTATTTTCCTTATCCAGGCCTGTAAAGGGTTCGTCCAGAAGCAGGAAGTCAAAGGGAAACAGCATTGCCCTTAGAAAGCTTAATCGCCTCTTCATCCCCCCGGAATATTTCTCTACTTTTTTTCTGAAATCTTCTTCTTCGAAAAAAACAGTCATTTCTGTCAGAATTTCTTTTTTAGACAGCATCGGCAAAGCAATCTGAAGATTTTCCAATCCGCTACATTTTTCCAGCAGTCGATTTTCCTGAAATAGCATGGAAAGCTTAAAGCTCCCCTCTCCTCTGGCTGCCTCTCCGAATAGAAACTGTAGCTCACCCCGGTCCAGTTTTTCCAGAGAAGCCAAAATCCGAAGTAAGCTGGTCTTCCCCTTTCCGGATTCACCGGAAATTCTATAAAGAGAATGTTTGTGAAAATCCATTTGGCAGGAAAAATTGGAAAAAAGGACTTTTTCTCCAAAGCGCTTCTCTCCATTTTCAATTCGAATTTCCATTACACACATCCCTTCCTGCACAAAGCCTTAATCAGCAGTATGACCAGGATTTCCCAACACTGAGACAAAGCAATAATCACGATGCTCCAGGCAAAGACGTCCGCCATTTCCAGGCCCACCTTGGCCTCCATCAACTGATATCCTATACTTTTTCCCACTTGCCCAATCAGCTCCGCCGCAATGCCGCTCTTCCAGGAAAGTCCCATGGCTAATTTCGCTGCCCCAAGCAATAAGGGATATACTGCCGGAAGATGGATATACCGAAGTCTTCGATATAGGGAAAAATGAAAGACTTCCGCCATTTCCAGTAATTTATAGTCTGTTTTATGAAAGCCCTCCAGAAGGTTAATGTAGAAAATCGGAAAGGACATAAAACCGCTTATAGTGAAAGAAAGCTTGTCTCTTCCCAAAAAGAACAAAAGAATAATAATAAAACTGGCCACAGGTAAGCTTCTTAACACAAAAACCCCCGGCTTTAAAAAATCCTCCAACAGAGAATTTCTATAGGAAAGATAAGAAAGGATTAAAGCTAGGACAAAACTCAGAAG
>NZ_DBHIGR010000250.1:0-2034 GCF_057249185.1 Oribacterium sp. | reverse complement strand
ATATAGCTGATTTCCTTCAGCTTCAAAGCGCCCTCCATGGAGATGGCCCAGTCCAGCCCTCTTCCCAGGAAGAAAATGTTGTCCGCATCCTTTAGTTCCTTTGCCATAGGGAGGATTTCCTGATCAAAGGAAAGACATTGCTGAATCTTTCCCGGAAGAAGGAAAAGCTCTTCTGTTAAGCTTTGAGTCTCTTCCTTGCTGATTTTTCCCTTTGCCTTAGCCAAAAGCAGGGAGAAAATGTAGCCTGCCGCAAGCTGACAGCTGTAGGCCTTGGTGGTGGCTACCGCAATTTCCGGTCCGGCCTGGGTGTAAAAGACAAAGTCGGATTCTCTGGCAATGGCAGAGCCTTTCACATTTACGATGGAAAGGGTTTTCGCCCCTAATTTCTTGGCTTCCTTTACGGCTGCCAAGGTATCCGCAGTTTCTCCGGACTGACTGATGCTGATCACCAGTTCGCCCTTTTCCAAAATAGGGTGGTTATAGCGGAATTCACTGGCCAGCTCCACCTGCACCGGAACTCTGGACAAGCTTTCGCAGACGGATTTTAAAACCCATCCCGCGTGGTAGGCGGAACCGCAGGCAATTACCCGAACTCTGGAAATTTCCTGAAAATCCTTTTCCGTCATGGAGAAGGCTTCATAGGAAAATTCCGGATTTTCTGAATTTCCCGCATTTCCTGCAGTCTCTTCATTTTCCTGATTGCAGGCATAGAGCAGGGTGTCCTTCACAACCTTAGGCTGTTCAAAGATTTCCTTTTCCATAAAATGCAGATAATCGCCCTTATGAATCTGGCTCTGATCCAGTTCTGCGATAGCGGAAGAACGCTGTACTTCTTCGGCATTTTTATTGTAAATATGGATTTCCTTTTCGGAAAGGCTTAGAATCTCCCGATTTTCCACAGGGTAGATTTCCTTGGTATAGTCCAAAAAGGCGGAAACATCGGAAGCCAGATAGAAGGCATTTTCTCCCTCACCCACAATCAAAGGACTGTCCTTACGCATGGCATAAAGAGTCTTTTCATCCTCCTGGAACATGATGGCAAAGGCATAAGAGCCCTTCAGTTCCTTTTGTACGGAGAAGAGAGCTTTTAAAATGTCCTTATCCTTCCGGTAATAATATTCAATCAGGTTTACCGCTACCTCCGTATCCGTGTCGGAGTAGAAGCTATAACCCTGTTCCTGTAAAAAATTCTTAAGCTCCGCAAAGTTTTCAATAATCCCGTTATGCACCAGCACCACTTCTTTATGCATGGA
Source organism: Oribacterium sp. (assembly GCF_057249185.1). Lineage (NCBI taxonomy): Bacteria > Bacillati > Bacillota > Clostridia > Lachnospirales > Lachnospiraceae > Oribacterium > Oribacterium sp. Next base: position 781 of record NZ_DBHIGR010000250.1, on the reverse strand, counting down.
CAGGTGGGGGTGGGCATTTTTTTCACTGGCCTTACCGTGGGTGGCCCAACGGGTGTGACCGATTCCCATAGAGTAGGGAAGCTGACACTCCTTGGAAGAGGCAACTTTCTTTTTTAATTCTTCTAATTTTCCTACAGCCTTTACCACTGTGAAAGGCTGAGAGTACAAAGCGATTCCCGCAGAATCATAGCCTCTGTATTCTAGACGGGAAAGACCGGCCAGAAGAATATCCTTTGTATTCCCCTGCCCAACAAAACCAACAATACCGCACATTGTAAATTCCTCCTATTTGATTGTTTATGGTGCGGAGAAAGCTTTTGTTACGATTTTGATTTCGCTTTTTTTCTTTCCCTAACGATGCACTACTCCGAAACAGCATCCGCCGAATCTTTCGATGACTGTTTACCTCGTCGGCTTTGGGGTTCCCGAAGCCCTGGCGCTAATTTTTCTTTTTTCCTCAGAAAGAAAAATTTGTGTTATGATACCATGGTGAAAAAGCACTTGGGAATGCTTTTTTGCAAAATTTAAAGAAAAATTCTTTTTCCGGAGAAATTCTGAAATTGTTCTTAAGCAGGAAGTAGAGGAAAGTTCCGAAGAAAAGCCCTGGGAAAGAACCTTGAGAAAATGCAGAAAAAAGCCAAAGAAAATCCTCGGAAAAATGCAGAAAAGCCTTGACAATACAAGGGAAATTCTATAAAGTGATAAGGCTGTTATTACAGCGGAACAGAAGCAGGGCAAATGCCCGGGCTACATTAAATACTGAAATCAGTCCCTTGACTGG
>NZ_DBHIGR010000249.1:0-2053 GCF_057249185.1 Oribacterium sp. | reverse complement strand
CGATCTCGTTATTATGATGAGGAGCTGGGACAGCTTCTGACTAAACAAAGATATATTGTGGATCAGATTGAGGAGGCTATGGCAGAGGGCTATATCAAGGTCTATTATCAACCTTTGGTACGGGCTTTGACCAAGGAAATCTGCGGTTTCGAGGCCTTAGTGCGCTGGGCGGATCCTCATTACGGCTTCCTCTCCCCTGTGGAGTTTATTCCGGTGTTGGAAGAGTATCATTTGATCCATAGGCTGGACCTGTATGTGCTGGAGAAAATCTGTCAGGATTATCAGAAAACCAAGGAAGAGGGGGGCAGTTTGGTGCCCGTTTCCTTGAATCTTTCTCGAATGGACTTCGAGCTTTGCGACGTTTTCCGGGAACTGGAAGAACGGATGACGAAGTATCAGGTTCCCAGAGAGATGCTGACGCTGGAAATCACCGAGTCGGTTTTAAACAAAAGTCAGCTTCTTATCAGCAGCCAGATTAAGCGCTTCCATGAGGCGGGCTATAAGGTTTGGATGGATGATTTCGGCTCCGGCTACAGCTCCTTGAATATTTTAAAAGACTTCGATTTTGACCTGTTGAAAATCGACATGCTGCTCCTTAGGGAATTCAATGAGAAATCTCAAAAGATTGTCAGCTCCATCGTGGATATGGCAAAGAAGATCGGCATTCGCACCCTGGCGGAAGGTGTGGAAACGGAGGAACAGCTGGAGTTCCTTAGGGAAATCGGCTGTGAGAAGCTGCAGGGCTACTATATCGGAAAGCCCGCCCCCTACCTGGAAAGTATTATGCAATGTAGGGAAAAGGGATTTCCCTTTGAGGCGGCCTGGAAGAGAAGGTACAACGATGATCTTGGCAATGTAAATCTTATGGGAACGAGCTCCTTCCATAGCGGAAAGGAAACGGATGGCGGGGAGGAAGAAGGCTTTCCTCTGGCCATTGTGGAGCGAATGGGAGATAGAGTGGAATTTCTCTATGTGAATCCCTCCTTTGAAAGGGAATTGTCCGTAATGGAAGGTTTAAATTCCGGCGTAGCCCAGGAGATTCTCAATAACAGGGAAGAAGAGATTTATCGGAGTATCCGTCATTTTCTGGATGACCTGTCCAAGGGCTTGGACACCGGCTTGGATACCATGGGAGGCGATACCTTTTTTGCTATCCGCGGAAAAGAAATCAGTCATATTCCGGGGAGAAATGCCTATCTTGTGAATTTGCAGGTTTTTCAGGGGGATTTCTTAAAGCTGAAGCAGAAGAAAATGATGGAAAGAGTCAAGGACTTGTACCGAGGCTATGAGCTTGTGCTTTTGACCGATCCGGGCAGGGGCGGTGCGGAAATCCTCTATGAAAAAGAAGGGGCTTATTCCTTCTCTATGGAAGGAAAAATTTTGGAAGAATTTGCAGGACAGGTACTTTCCAAAGAAGAAAGCAAAAGGTTTTTCCGCTTTTTGCAAAAGAACAAAAGGATTAGGGAAAGTGAATTTGCTAAGGAAGACTTTTTCCTGGCAAAGAATCCCGGAGGGGGCACCATGGTTTTGATGGTCAGCCTAAAACCCTCGGAGCTTGAGCAAAAGGGGAATATTTTGGTGAGCATCCGGAAGATTTATAAGGAAAGCATCGCCGCATTGATTCACAAAACTCTTTTGGAAGAAAGAGAGAAAGAGAAGGAAGAGAAGTAAGGGAGAAGAAGTATGTCTTATAAGGATATGAAGTTGCGTAGTAAGTTTATTTTTACACTGGTTCTCATGACGATTATGGTTACACTCTTAATCGGCTTGGCACAATTCTCATTTTTGAAGATGAGTGACATGATGGTGAATGACTTTGTGCAGATTGAGTATGACAACATGAAGTCTCAGATGAGTATGCGAAAGGATATCCAGAGTATCAATAAGCGTTTACTTTTGGCCATGTATGATACTGCCAACAATCCGGTAAAGGAGCAGAGAGAGGACTTTGACAGTCGTTTTAAGGATATGCGGGATAGGCTTTCCAAACTGGAAAATACACTGGAGGATAAGACTTTATTAGAGAATCTTTCTACTGCAATGGATGCTTTGG
>NZ_DBHIGR010000248.1:0-2076 GCF_057249185.1 Oribacterium sp. | reverse complement strand
CGATGATACTTTCCCACAATGGTCGCCATATCCATAAGGGTAACGGGCTTCTCCGTCCCCAGTTCTTTTCGAAGGCTGAGATATTCCTGCAGGGCCTCTTCCATTTCCTTCTGAAAATGCTTAGACTCCACGGAAATCTTATCCAGCACCGTTTCAAAGGTAGTATGCCGACAATGGTCGCTCCAGTAGCAATCCAGAACGTAAAGCTCCGTTTCGCTTGGGTCTCTTTCTTCTCCTCTGTAAAATTCCTGAATAAAGAGGAGGTCTTCCATCAGAAGGGAAAGGTTCATCTCCTTCTTTAAAGCAGCCAGCGCTTCTGTACTAAGCTTACGGAAACCGCTCATATCCCGCATTTCTTTTCTTTCTGCATCCGGAGAAAAGGAAAGAAGGGACATATCCTTCTCCTGGGACTCAATGGGGTTCACCAGATACCGGGAAATCTTCTCCAATTCCAAGGGGCTGAGAGCACGATCAAACACGAGCAAGGTTCCGGAGCGCACAAACGCCTTGCTTTCCGCATCCAGGAGTCGAATACACTGCATCGCACTGTCTGCCCGCTGGTCAAATTGTGCCGGCAAGGTTTCATAGGCAAAATAAAAGCCTTCCTGAAGGGGCAGCTCTTCGAAAACTTCGTTCACCATCACCTCGGAAAACACGGACTGCTCCGCCCGTTTCAATACTTCTTCTTCAATAGAATACACATCATAAATCTGATAAATGGCCGCTCTTTTCACAGGGATAGAAAGGCTGCGGAACAATTCCTCTACCAGTTTTTCCTCTTCCTGCCGGTACTGCTCTCTCTTTCGTACAAAAATACGTTTATCCATAGTCCACCTTTTCCCACATATTAAGTACCGGAAATCCTCCGGCGTCTATTCCATTGTCACTTCTTCGGTGCCTACCGAATGTTCACTTCTCCTGCGTCTAATCAATGCTCACTTCTCCGGCGCCTACCGAATGGTCACTTCTCCCTTTCCTCTCACCACTTCTCCGATTCGCCCTGCCTCCGGAAGCATGGATAAAACTTTCTTTTCATCCTCTTTCCTCACAAAAAGGGTAAAGCCTACTCCCATATTGAAGGTGCCGAACATTTCCTCCCGACTTAATTCTCCCCACTCCTGTAATTTGCTAAAAATAGGAAGACGGGGCAAAGTGCTTTCTTCGATTACCACAGAAAGTCCCCCCGGTAAAACTCGTGGCAGATTCTCCGGAAGTCCTCCTCCTGTAATGTGGGCCATAGCATGCACATCCACCTCTTCCAGAACGGGAAGCACTTCCCGAACATAGATACGAGTGGGCGTGAGTAAAATATCTGCCAGAGACTCGCCGGAAATCTGCTCCTGTTCCAAATCCAGCTGCATCTTGTCAAAAATGATTTTTCGAACCAAAGAAAAGCCGTTGCTGTGGATTCCGGAAGAGGGCAGTGCCAGGATGCTATCCCCTTCCTTCACTTTCTGCTTGCCGTCAATAATCTTCTCCCGGTCTACAATTCCCACAGCAAATCCGGCAAGGTCATAGTCCTCCTCCCGGTAAACTCCGGGCATCTCTGCCGTTTCCCCTCCGATTAAAGCCGCACCGGCTCTTTTACAGCCTTCTGCAACGCCTTCCACAATCCCCGCCATTTTCTCCGCATCAAGCTTCCCGCAGGCGATATAATCCAAGAAAAACAAGGGCTTTGCCCCCTGACAAAGAATGTCATTCACACACATGGCCACACAGTCGATGCCAATGGTCTTGTGTCTTCCCAGCTTCTGGGCCAGTACGACCTTCGTCCCCACACCGTCTGTACCGGATACCAGGACAGGATGGGAGATCTTTTCCTGTTCCAGGGAAAATAATCCTGAAAAGCCCCCCAAATCCGATAAGACGCCGGGGGTATACGTCTCTTTTATGAACTTCTTGATGAGTCCTACCTCTTTATAGCCCTGCTCCTTGTCTACTCCCGCCTCCTTATAGCTTAGTGACATACTGCCTCCTCCTTATAGCTTAGTGACATACCGCTTCCTCCCGGAAAATATCCACTCCGGTAAAATACTTTTCGTAATAGCCCTTATTGCCACAGCAATCTTCCAGCCC
>NZ_DBHIGR010000247.1:0-2104 GCF_057249185.1 Oribacterium sp. | reverse complement strand
TAAGCCCGGATTCCCTCTTCAGCCTATTTCCCACAGCAATCATCTATGGAACCTGCTGGGCATGATTTTAGTGGGCTGGGCTTCCGTAATGCTGGGAGGATGCCCCTTTAGACAGCTGGTACTTTCTGCAGAAGGAAACGGAGACTCCATGGTAACCGTTCTGGGAATGATTGTTGGTGCAGGTCTTGCTCATAATTTTAAGCTTGCAGGAAATCCGGATTCCTTAAATGATGCCAAGGAATTTGTACTGGGCGGACTTTCCAACTATGGAAAAGTAGCAGTAATTGCCTGCTTCTTTATTCTGCTGATTATTTCTGTTTTGAATCTTCCAAAGAAGAATACGGCACAGACAGCGGCTTAAGTCTTAGAAACAAAATAGAAAAAGGACGGAACTGCCGGAACTTTACACCGGTTCCGGTACAATATAATATTACATAAGATTTTATAAGGAGGTAGTTATGGTAGACGCAAGAGGATACTCCTGCCCTGTTCCTGTAGTTATGGCAAGGGAAAGCATTGAGAAAAATCCCGGAGCTGACTGCGAAATCCTGGTGGACAGCATGGTTTGTGTAGAAAACATTACCCGCTTCGGAGAAGGAAGGGGATATAAGGTTTCCTACGAAAAGCAGGGAGAGGATTTCAAGATTTCACTCAAGAAATAAGACAGAATAGAGTTTTTAGGAGAAGGATTTATGAAAGAATATATCGCAACCTACCACACCCATTTTTCCGCCATGATGAGTGGAAAAAAAATGGAGGCCGCAGGGGTTTCCTATAGTCTGGAGCCGGTTCCCAGAAGCCTCTCCTCTTCCTGCGGAACCTGCATTCGTTTTCAAGCTGAGGATTGGAAAGAGGAATGGATGGACAAGGATTGTGACAGCATTTATGAAGTCTTAGGAGAGAAAGACAAGAATCCGGAATATCAGAAAGTCATCAGCTTAAGTTAAGAATCCGGAATATCAGAAAGTCATCAGCTTAAGTTAAGAATGTAGAAGCTCTGATTCTCTCAAGAGATTTAAACTTTTTTCGTATACAAGACTCTTAGGTAGGAGGTCTCCCCTCCTACCTTTTCTATTTCTTCCCTTTTGTACTCTTCTTCCGGGAAATCCGGAAAAAAACGGTCAGCATCCGGGACTTCCATATCTACATAAGTCATATAGATTTTATCTGCAAGAGGAAGGGCTTCCTGAAATATTTCTGCCCCTCCTGCAATAAAGATTTCTTCTTGCCCCGCTCTTTCTATTGCTTCCTTTAAAGATTTTACGGTATATAAATTCTCTCCGGAGAAGACCTTTGTTTTGGATACAACGATATTTGTTCTCTCTGGAAGAGGATGACCGATTTCCTCATAGGAGGTTCTCCCCATAATCACCACATGGCCTGTGGTCAGATCCTTAAATTGCCTTTGCTCTCCGGGAATCCTCCAAGGCATCTTTCCCTCTTTTCCGATGGCACCGCCTTTGGCCACAGCAACAATGATAGAAATCATTTCAAAATCCCCTTTTAATCTTCCAAGCTCTTAAGCCCCAATTCTTCCGGAAGGAAGCGAGGATTTACATTTTCCGAGGTGCCAAGGACGGAAGCCGCCAGTTTGGTGCCGATTTCACAGGCTTCCATCAGATTCTTACCATAAGTCAGTCCCATAGCCACTCCCGCAAAAAAGGCATCTCCTGCTCCTGCGGTATCGATCACATGGACTTTCTTTGCCTTACAATGCCCGAAATGCCCATTTTGCTCTGCATAAATGGCTCCCTGACTGCCTAAAGTCATAATCATCTGTGGAAATTGCGCCTTTACCACATAGGAGGAAAGGGAGCTTGCTATCTCCTCCAAAGTCATTTCCTCAAAGTCCTCGGAAAAGAGCATCCCTGCCTCCTGCTGATTACATACAATACAGGCAGTAGTCTTTAAAAGGTCTCTTCTTTCCAGTGCAATAGACATATTGGAAACAGCTGCATATATCTTTTTATTGTATTTCTCAGCCAATTGAAAAATCTGCTTTAAAAGCTTGGAATCCATATCAATTTCCACAATAACACTATCACAGCGAGAGAACAAAGAGTCTCCGTGCTCCGAAAGTACCTCCTCCAGCTTAGAAAGATCC
>NZ_DBHIGR010000246.1:0-2114 GCF_057249185.1 Oribacterium sp. | reverse complement strand
GATGGTTAGTAAAATTACAACGAAGCCGGATAAAAGGCGGGTATCTCTGAAAAGGATGAAATCACGGATTCCGCCGACAGTACAAAGTCTTGCCTTCTGTGCCAAAGCACCTACAACAAATGCCACGGCAAAGGATGCAAAAATTGGAGCATGCTTTGCCCCCGGTCCCTCTGTACTTAAGAAAAAAATAGCAGGAACGGTGATAAATAGCAGGAACAAGAGGGAGAAAAGTCCGGGAAGCACCAGTCCTTCAGCAGGGGCAACCGGATATGCACGATTCAAGGAAAAGCCCTTTTGCAGGAAGAGAATACCGATGAAAATTCCGATAACGAATCCAACAAGTCCGGTAATGGCATTAAAGTCTCCGCCGCCAAGACGGATGACCATTCTTAAGGGGCAACCTAAGAAGGCAAGAGCACCAATCACGATTACGATTCCTAAAAGAAATCGGGTAGCGGGGGAGGAACCTGCCTTTGGCTTCCATTCCTTCTGGACAAAAGAAAGGGCAAATGCGCCCAAAACGATTCCTATAATTTCCGGACGCACATACTGTACCTTAGCGGCCTGATGTAAGCCGATTGCTCCGGCTAAATCTCGTAAGAAGCAAGCAATACAGAATCCCATGTTGGCGGGATTTCCCATCTTGGTCAGAATTAACGCGGCAAGGCCTGTGGCTAAGCCGGCCAGTAGGATACTGGCATCAGTGAATTTGCTTTTCATGTTTTTCTCCTTTGATGTAAATGTGTGTTGTGAAAATGCATCCCTTTTGGGGAGATTAGGAAAGAATTTCCTGAATAGCCAGTAGAGTCCGGTCGATTTCTTCCATCCTGTTAAAGAAGCCGAAGGAAAAGCGTACAGTTCCGCTTTCTTCCGTGCCAAAACATTGATGTGCCATTGGCGCACAGTGCAAGCCCTGACGGGTCATGATGCCATACCGGCTTGCCAATCTGTTACAAATTAAAGCATTGTCCATAGTGCAAAAATCAATGCTGAGCACACCGCTGTTTTCTCGTCCCTCCTTTCCCGGTATTCGTATCAAATTCTTTCCTTGTATTTCATAGAGACCTTCCAAAAATCTCTGATGAAGCATATTGGTATGAGCTTGGATTTCCTTCACCCCGGTTTCTTCGATAAACTGCAGGGCTTTTTCCAGTCCGTAGATTCCCGGAATATTGGGGGTGCCCGGCTCGAATTTGTCCGGCATGAAGTTTGGCATAGTTAAACTTTCCGATACACTTCCGGTGCCTCCAAAGAGATGAGGGGGAAGCTTTTTTGCAAAATCCTCTCGAAGCAAGGTAAGACCGATGCCTTGAGGTCCCAGTAAACCCTTGTGCCCCGGAAGAACAAGGGCAGAAAGATTCATTTTCTCAAAATCAATGGGGATGTGTCCTCCGCTTTGGGAAGCGTCCAAAATCAGATCAATGCCCTTTTCTTTACAAATTTTTCCGATAGCTTCCACCGGAAAAATCTCTCCGCTTACATTGGAGGCATGAAGCATGATTACTGCCTTGGTATCCGGACGAATCAGCTTTTCCAGCGGGCTGAAATCTCCGTTTAAAGCTAAATCATAGGGGAATGTACTTAGAGAAATGGGATGATTCTTTCTTTGCAAAAGCATCTCCAAAGGTCTTCGTACTGCATTGTGTTCTAAGGGACTGATAATCACGTGTCCTCCCTCTTGAAAGAGGGGCATAATCAGCATATTCAAGCCAATGCTGGCTCCCGGAGTAATAATTACATGGCTGGGATCCTGAAAGGCAAAAAGCTTACAAGCCCTTTCTCGGAGACGAATGGCGAGATTTCCCACTTCCATAGCCTTTCCATAGCTTCCCCGGTTCATACTGGCACCGATATTGTCGATATAGTTTGCCATAGCCATACCTACTCCCGGAGCTTTGGGGTAGGAGGTGGCTCCCTGGTCTAAATAAATCTCTTTCATTTGCTTTTTTCTGTGTTTCCTTTCGTTATTGTATTTTCTCTTGTCTTTATATTTTCGTTTGTTACTATATTTGCCTTAGGGATAAGCTAAGCAAATATTCGGAGTATTCTTTTATTTTTCCAGAGATATCTCTTTGAATCCCCTAAACATATATAGAGAATTGGAATAAATTGAT
>NZ_DBHIGR010000245.1:0-2135 GCF_057249185.1 Oribacterium sp. | reverse complement strand
AAACAGGAATGTCCGAGCAGGAGATGAAACAGCTGAATACGGAAATCAAGGCTTATTTTTCTAAAATAAAAAATCGTCAGCCCTCCGACTGGTATATTTCCTCTATTCAGGATGAAATGAAACAGGTAGATGGGGTAATGGGGGGGATTTCCGCTGCTGTAGGCGGCATTGCTGCCATTTCTCTTCTTGTAGGCGGTATCGGTATTATGAATATTATGCTGGTGTCGGTAACGGAGAGAACCAGAGAAATCGGTATCAGAAAGGCTTTGGGCGCAAGCACCGGAGATATTTTGGTGCAGTTTTTAACGGAATCAGCTCTTTTGTCCGCCCTGGGAGGATTGATTGGAGTGTTACTGGCCATGGGACTGGTGTCCTTGGGAGCTACAGCCTTCGGTTTATCCGTAGTGATTCGCCCGGGAATTATTCTGGTTGCGGTACTTTTCTCCGCGATAGTGGGTATCTTCTTCGGCATCTATCCTGCCAATAAGGCGGCAAAGGAAGATCCTATTGTAGCGCTAAGATATGAATAACAGTGCATTCCTTGATTAATAACTGGACAATAAGACAAAAAAAGCTATACTAAAGATGAGTGCTATTCCTATTTTCAGGAGAAATTTCGGATTATGGTAAAGGAGGCTATGATGACCCTTAAAGAAGCAATGGAAAAACGACATATGGTTCGTAAGTACAAGGATGAAGTAATTCCTCAGGATGTGGTAAAGGCTTTAGAAGAGCGTATTCAGGAATGCAATCAGAAGTATTCCCTGCATTTTTTCTTAAAAACGGAGGATGGAGCAGCTTTTGCTGAATTAATTGATAAATTGATTACCAAAAATGCCAAGAATTATATCGTATTGGCAGGAGACGAAAAGGAAGGTGTGGAGGAGCGTGTTGGTTATGCCAGTGCGGATATTATGCTCTATGCCCAGACTTTAGGCTTAAATACCTGGTGGGTAGGTGCCAGCTTCAATAAGGAGGCAGTTGCTAAATTAAGCCCTGATCATCCTGTTTATGGTGTGATTTCCATCGGCTATGGAGAGACCCAGGGTACTCCTCATGCTTCTAAGGAAGATTTTGAGGTATGCAGCTATGAAGGAGCTGTACCGGATTGGTTTAAGGACGGTGTGGAGTATGCTTTGATGGCACCTACCGCTTATAATCGTCAGTCCTTCTATTTAAAGGGCAAGGGCAACGAAGTGCAGTTCACTTATAAAGAGGGCGAGTTCCAGGGAATTGATTCCGGTTTGGTAAAGTATCATTTTGAAGCGGCAGCCGGAAAAGAGAATTTCCACTGGGTTTAAGTTTGTAAATAAGACGTTTAGATTTTCGGCAAGTCAGGCTTGAAATTGGGGTATCCAAGTGTGCCCCCGGTTTCAGGCCTTTCTTTTCTTCACAAAAAGCAAAGCCGATAATGCCGTATTCAATTACTTTCTTGATGTCCTTATGAATGGTTAAAATTGTAAATTCTCAAGCTGAAGAGCAGGTGATACAAGCAAGTCTATAAAAGATTATGAACTTACGAGATATGCTTGCTATTTGATCGTGCAAAACGGTAACTCGAGAAAAGAAGTTTTTGTCAAGAAGTAGCAGAAAACGCCGCAAAGTGAGATCCAGCTAGCAAAGCAGAGGAGAGCGATTTACTTGAGAAGGAAGGAGAGCATACGATGAGCGATTTACAGGAATTGACTAACGAACTCATGCAGGATGCTGCGTTTAGAAAGGAATATGAAGCTCTTCAGCCGGAGAGAGACATCACGATGTCTTTGGTTCGTGCGAGAAAGGAAGCAGGACTTACGCAAGCGGAGTTATCCGAGAAAACCGGAATCAGTCAGGCAGATATCAGCAGATTGGAGAATGGCACAAGGAATCCCAGTTTGGCTTTACTGAATCGTATCGCCGAAGCGGTGAATTCGACGCTGAGAATAGAGTTTGTACCGAACCAACACCTAGCAAAATAGTGCGAAATCGGAAACTCTGATAACATCTCGTGATAACAAATATTGAGCGAGTTTCACATGCGATACTTATTTCTCAATAAACAATTAGGTGAGAAATAATATCAAGCCTTCCATCATTTCGATGGGAGGCTTTTGTGGAAAATAGAGAATGGTAGATTAGAAGTTGTGGAGTATGAA
>NZ_DBHIGR010000244.1:0-2216 GCF_057249185.1 Oribacterium sp. | reverse complement strand
TAAGGCATCATTCTCTTTTCCCTTTTCCGCAATACGGAAATCCACAAAATTCCGAGAACGACGCAAATTCTTCAGGTAGCTCTTCGCCTTATCGGAAAGCTGCTCCTCGGCACTTAATTCTTTCGCTTTTTCAGCCTTCGTACTTTTTGCCGCCTTGGCAGCAATTTCTTTAGCTCTATCGGAAAGCTCCAAGCTGTCTCTTTTCGCTACAGCCTCTTTCCCTCCTGTTGATTTTGTAAGCTCCGCTTCCTTGCCGGAGGCTTGCTCATCCGGTTTTTGGCTTTCCTTGACTTTTCCGCTCTCAGCCTTGGATAAAATCTTGTTTTGGTAGGATTCCTTTCCTACAGCACGTACATTTTCCAGCATATTACCTCCTTTACTACAGCCTATTTTCGAAAAAACCAAAGTATTTCCAAAAATAAGCAGGTGAAAAACGCCCTTATACAGGGAGAAACATTTCTATACAGAATATTTCGTCATTTTCTCTTAAAAAATAAGGATATAGAGTATTTCCCTCTATATCCTTGTAGATTATTTCTAAATTTTTGATAGCCGTTCTAAAAATGGCATAATTCAAAGCCTTAAGAGAAGGCATCTCCCTATATTCGCCAAAAGGGTTATAGCTCCGCTTTAGCAAATCCCTCGGAAGGAAAAGCTGAAATGAATCCTATCCTTTACCTTCACCAAAAACTCCTCATGGGTATGGGAACCCCAGCTGTCGTCTCCTCCTACTCCCATCTGCGCCTTGGAAAGACGCAGGATACTGTGATGAATCGGGGGAAGTTCATAGCCGTGACAAGCATTTTCAATTTCATGGGGAGTCCAGGGTAGGGCCGAAACATTCATTTGCCCCTCTTCATTTTCCGCTAAGAAGACTAAGCCCCTGCCCTTTTCATCGGTGATGCTTGCCAGTCGTACCTCCGCCTTGTTTCCTGCCTCCTGAGGGAAGACATAGGGAGCAAAATTATCCTTTACCTTCCTATGATAAATACCCAGTTTTCCCCCATGCTTTCTATCGGCGTAACAGTCCTCTTCTCCCAATCCGTACCAGGAAAAGTTTTCCAAATCCGCGTTTAGGGTAAAGAGGGCTCCAAATTCCGGAAGTTCGGAAAGCTGCTGAAGCAGGATAGGATCCCCCTCTTTCGGCAGACTATAGTCCAGACTCACGTTGATTTTTCCATCCGGAAAAACGCTGTACTGCATTTGACAGCTGCTTCTCGGATTGGTGGACAAATGATAACTGTAACGAATATGGAAGCAATCCTTTTCCATCTTCATTAGCACCTCTTGGGGGTTTTCCAACATCAGGCTTGCCTCAGGGCTTCTTGTACTTAAATACTGACTTGCGGTTTTCCACTGGGCATAGCGAAAAGCCATCAGATTTCCCGTGTCATTGTCGGTGGGAGCACTCCAGAAGTTAGGTCTTGGCATTGCTTCCAAATACTCTTTTCCTCCGTATCGGTACAAAGAAAGCTTGCAATCCAGTTCCGAAGTGGATTGGAATAGATTTCGATTCCGAATCAAAATCTCCGCCTCTTCCAAAGTGCAGAAGATATTTTGATAGAGATACTTCACTTCCTGCATCTGGGGCTTTGGATTTCTATCCCCCCCAAAAACAATGCCGTTGGCACTGAATTGAAAATCCGAAGGTCTGTTGGAAAAATCTCCTCCATAGGCTAAAAATTTTTCCCCGTAGCGATTCTTCTTCCATAAAATAAAGCTTTCCTTCTTTAAAATCCCGGCTCAGCTCTGTCCGAAGTTGCAGATCCGCCAAATGCAGCTTGGGCAGGGTATAGAGATAAACATCCCGGAAAATTCCGGAAAAGCGGAAGAAATCCTGATCCTCACACCAGGAGGCTGCGGACCATTTGTAAACCTGAACCGCCAGCTTATTTTCTCCCTCCTTTAAAGAGCCCTCCAGCTGGATATGGGCAGGCACCACAATATCCTCCCAATCCTTACAAGAATACTCCGGGCTCTCAAAATGCGGAATACTGTCCTCTATTCTTCTTGCATAATGAAACTTCCATAAGCCATTCAAACTTTTTCGCAGGGAACTCTTTCTCAGCTTTTCTTCTATAGCATTACGATAGGCAATATGATCCGAATGGGGCATAAGGACATTTTCCTTATACTATTCCGATTTTTGATTTCGTCATAACGAAACATAGCTTTATTACTCTCCATACGAAGTATTAACTAACTCTATTTTCTCG
>NZ_DBHIGR010000243.1:0-2220 GCF_057249185.1 Oribacterium sp. | reverse complement strand
GGCGGAAATTACCTGCAAAAGATGGGTCTTTGTGGAAATCGCACCGAAGGGGCAGGAGTGTACGCACTGTCCGCAGCGGATGCAACGATTGTCATCAATAACGCAAAGACCGTTTTCATCGTAAGTAATAGCATTTACCGGACAGGGCTTTTTACAGGGACGGGTAAGCTGGGCAATGGCACTGTAGGGGCAGGCTGTTGCACACATTCCACATTCCTTACACTTCATAGGATCAATGTGGGCTCTTTGGTCTGTCATGGTAATGGCACCAAAGTGACAGCTGTTCTGGCAGGCCTTACCTAAACAAAGACGGCAGTTATCCGTAACGGAATAGGAAGAAATAGGGCACTCCTCACAGGCAGGGTCGATAACCTGAATGACATTGCTGCTCTTTCTCTTCGGGCTGGCATCCTCATTACAAGCCAGACGAATACGCCAACGAAGAATTTCCCTTTCCTTATATACACAGCAACGGAAGGCGGCCTTCGGTCCCGGGGATAACTCCCGGATTAAGCCTTCCTTTGCCTCTTCCGTAACTTCTCCGTTCCATGCGATTCTTGCCAAGCCTTCAATTACACGGTGTTTGAGAGGGATAAAACCCTTGTCATTTGTAACCATACTCTTTTCTCCTTACTTAGACTCTTTTCTGTTCCCGGAGAAGCGCTCATTTCTCCGAGAAGTCAAACTCGTTAAAAGTATAACATAGTTTTCCGCTTTCGGGGATATACTTTCCCTTAGTACGAAAAAAAATACTGACAGACAAAAGCTTCCTGTGATGATATTTCTGTATTTTTATGGGCCGGTAAAGCAGATACATTCACAATCCGGATTTCGTTCCATAAGCTTTCTTACTCTACTTACAAAACGGGCATAAAAATCAATAGCAATGCCGAGATTATTCCGAATAATCTCTCTTCTCTTTTCCTCATTCCAATCCTCTTGATGGGGCAAATCCCATAATTCATTCGGAAGAAAATAAGATATGGAAAAGTCGTCTATCAATTCATTTAGTTCCGGGTTTTCAAAGTCCTCTTGTAAAAGCCTTGCCTTTTCTTCAATTTCCTGTAGCATTTCTTTCATGGTAGGATAGCTGTAGAGATTCGGATCCGCATAGTCTTGGAATCCCCTACTATTATAGGGATCTCTATCGGTACATTTTTTATTCAAGTCTTCATCAAAGTATTTTTCAAGAAAATAAAACAAAAGAGGCTGAACATCCATTTCATCTATCATTATGATATTTCTATAGTAGTCTTGAGTGCCCCATGGATAATTTGAATCTACTGGTTTATCCTCTACCATAGTAGGTACAATCGAGAAATAACCGCCTGAATCCCCTCCTTCCAATATCGCTGCTTGGCGAATATCCTTCCGTGATTTGGATATCCTTTCCAAGGGTATTTTGTGTATGTCTTTATCCCAATTAAAATAGCTATAGAAAAGGCCACATGTAAATGTGGAATGACGCCCTGCCCGGATAAAAAAACGCAAACCGGAGTTACCAGACAGGGTAAAAACAAAGGCGTAATCCTCCCTTTGCACTTTTTCTCCTTCATCAGAGCCATGATAGCTGATTCTATGATAGAATTCCGGTCTTTTACATTTTCGAGAGAGCATCTCTGAAAAGAGAACGCCGGCATCGCAAGTTCCGTGATTTATGCCTTCTGTAGTATTCGGATCAATCTGATTTACGGACACGCCCAGCACTCCATCGGGAAAGATCATAAGCTCAACCGTGGAATAATCCTCCAGGACAAAAACAATCGGCTCCCAAAGTTCCAACTCGGCGTTTAGTTGAACATTGTTATACAATTCCTTGTTCATTCTCTGCATAAGATGCGCGGTCACTCCTGAGTCGCTTAACATCTTCAGTATGCGTTCTTCTAAAGCCCAGTCCTCTAAGTTGAGAGCAATACCGATGGCATTGATTTTGATGATTTTTTTCTTTGCAATCTGATTTTCTTCCCAAAAAGCATTTAATTCTTTTTCCGTCTTACAAAATGTCGGCTTCCATTCCTGAATATCAAAGGGATTCATCATAAGCTTTCTCCTTAAAAAGAAATATTCTATAAACTCTGAAATTGCCCTTATGGAGCAAAAAAAAGAGACGATAATTAAAATACAAAGTTAAAAAACAAAATAGAATTGATATTTAATCAAATATTTTAATAAAAGCTTTGCGAAATGGAAAGAAGGTAATATAATAAATAAGATATTAGT
>NZ_DBHIGR010000242.1:0-2261 GCF_057249185.1 Oribacterium sp. | reverse complement strand
CCGCCATTAAGGAAGGAAAAGAAGTTTACGCCATGTGTGCCCCTGCTACAGAGGGACAGTTCGGTAAGGATATCTCTATGTCCGCAATCCGTGTGGCTTTAAAGAAACTCGGCTTTACCGATATGGTGGAAGTTGGACTGGGTGGCGATATGACTGCAGCCTACGAGGCATTGGAATGGTCAGAGGCCAGAAAAGAAGGAAAGAAAATGACCACCTCCTGCTGCCCTGCTTTCATTAACCTTTTAAAGATACACTTCCCGGATCAGTACCATGAAAATATGTCGGAGACCCTTTCTCCTATGGCGGCGGTTTCCCGTTATTTGAAAGCCATTCATCCCGACTGTGTAACCGTATTTATCGGTCCCTGTATGGCAAAGAAATCCGAGTCCCAGGAAATGGGCATTGAGGGAAATGCGGACTATGTTCTCTCCTTTGGAGAATTCAGCAGTCTGCTCCGTTCCAAGGATGTACAGTTGGAGGCAGAGGTTAGCCCTTATCAGGAAGCATCTCTTTGGGGAAAGAACTTTGCCAGCTCCGGCGGCGTAGCCAATGCGGTTATGGAATGTATGCGGGAAAGAGGAGAAGATACCACCGATATCAAGCTTCGCGCCTGCTCCGGAGGAAAGGAATGCGTTACCGCCCTTTCTCTTCTAAAAGCCGGAAAGCTTCCTGAGGACTTTATCGAGGGTATGGCCTGTGAAGGCGGATGTGTAGGCGGACCTTCCCGTCATAAGGCGGAAAATGAAATCAAGAGGTCTCGTCAAAGTCTTTTGGACGAAGCCGATACCAGAAAGGTATTGGATAACTTGAAGAACTATCCTATGGATAAGTTCAGCATGATGCGGGATAAATAAAGAAGCATCGAAAAAAGGAGCTATAATAGAAATTATGCAGTAGGGGTCTTAAAAAGAAACGGCAAGGCTCATCTGTACAGAATATGCAGTATGGTCTTGAAAAAGAAACTATACTACAAGCTTTAAACAGAATATGCAGTATAGGTCTAAAATAGGGGTAGTCTGAGCCCGCGGGTTCTTGGCTTTTGTTTTGTAAAAGCTTAGAACCCTTGCAGGGCGAGGCTAGCGGGAGCGTGCCCCGTTTAAGACCTATACTGCATATTATTTTACAGCTTCTTTTTAAGACCATACTGCATATTTCATTTTTATCCTAACGCCTGCTTTAAATCCGAAATCAAATCCTCCGCATCCTCAATACCTACAGACAGGCGGAGGGTGGTTTCGTATATTCCGTTTTCCGCCAAAATCTCCTTTGGTACGTCCGCGTGAGTTTGGGTCAGGGGATAGGTCAAAAGACTTTCCGTTCCTCCCAAGGACTCCGCAAAATAAATCAACTGAATTCTCTTTAAAATTTCTTTAGCTTCCTCTCCGGATTCCACGTCGAAGGAAATCATCGCCCCAAAGCCTCTGGCCTGCTTCTTCATCAGTTCATGTCCGGGATGATTGGGAAGTCCCGGATACAAAACCCTCTTTACCTTCGGGTGTTTTTCTAAAAACTCCGCAATTTTCAGACTGTTTTCCTGCGCCTTTTCCATACGAATGGCTAAGGTCTTGATGCCTCGTAAAATCAACCAGCTGTCAAAGGCATCCAGTCCTGCTCCGGTGGTCTTAAACAGGAAACGAAGTCTTTCCTGAAGTGCCTCATCCTTTACCACAATAAAGCCTGCAATGGCATCGTGGTGTCCGGATAAAAACTTGGTACCGCTATGCAGCACAATATCCGCCCCCAGCTCCAGAGGATTTTGAAAATAGGGAGAAAGGAAGGTATTGTCCACAATCAAAAGTAAATTATGTGCCTTACAAAATTTCCCCAAAGCTTCGATATCATTTACATTCATGCAAGGATTTGTAGGGCTTTCCAGAAAAATCGCCTTGGTATTCTCCTTAACTTCCTTTTCCCAGCCATCCTCATGAAGGGATACCCTGGAAAACTGAAGACCGTTCTTCTCATTTACCTCACGAAAATACCGAATGGAGCCGCCATATAGGTCACGATCAATTATAATATGGTCTCCCGGACGAAAAAGCTCCATAATACAGGCCAATGCCGCAATCCCGGAGGACAGGGCAATGCAATCCGTACCATGCTCTAAAGAAGCTACCACCTTTTCCAGCTGGGCTCTGGTGGGATTTTGCAAACGTGAATAGTCGTAGGGGTTCTTTCCCCCTACCTCCTGATGAATAAAGGCGGAGCTTGGATAAATGGGGTAAGATATCGCCCCGTAATGCTCCTCCTTATTTTGTCCT
>NZ_DBHIGR010000241.1:0-2286 GCF_057249185.1 Oribacterium sp. | reverse complement strand
TTCATCTTTCCTCCCCTCCTTATAAAATAATATCATCCACGGATTTTCCGGGAGGAATCATCGGAAGCACCTTTTCATCCGGATTAATGGAGCAATTAATCAATATTGGTCCGTTATAATGCTCTCTTTCCTTTAAAGCGTCTTCCAGCTCCTTGCAATTTTTTGCATTAAAGCCCTTTCCGCCGTAAGCTTCCATCAGCTTTACAAAGTCCGTGCTTCTATCCAAAACCGTTTCGGAATAACGCTTTCCGAAAAAGGCTGTCTGCCACTGTCTCACCATACCCAAAACTCGATTGTTCATCAGAATAATGGTAATCGGTAAATTTTCATGAACCGCTGTGCATAACTCGTTGCAGTTCATACCAAAAGATCCCTCGGAAGTAATTAAAACGGTATGGGCCTTCTTTCTTCCAAAACAAGCTCCGATGGCCGCCCCCAATCCGTAGCCCATGGTTCCCAATCCGCCGGAGCTTAGGAAGGTTCTGCCTTTTTCAAAACGATAGTACTGTGCTGTCCACATCTGATGCTGTCCCACATCGGTAGCTACCACTGTATCGTCTTCCGTATACTTCCGTAAAGTCTCCAAGATATGCTTGGGATGGAAATCTCCCTCCACTTTACTCTTGGTTTTTTCGAAGCCATGGATTTCTTCCCACCACTTAGGATGCTTTTGCTCCTTCAACTTTGGAAGAATTTCTTTAATCCACTTCTTCACATCTCCTTGTACGGAATAATCCGGACTTATGTTCTTCCCGATTTCCGCCTTATCGATGTCTACATGAATGACTTTACAATTTTGGGTATACCGGGCAATATTTCCGGTGGCACGATCGGAAAAACGAACTCCTAAAGCCAGCAAAACATCACATTCCGACTGGGTTTTCGCCGCCACATAGCTTCCGTGCATTCCCACCAAACCAAGACTTAAGGGATGAGAGTCGGGAAATGCTGTCCTTCCCATAATACTGACGGTAACCGGAATATTCAGCTTCTCCGCCAAGGCAATCAGCTCTTTCTCCGCCTTAGCCGCCGTAATACCTCCACCGGCATAAATTAATGGTTTCTTCGCCTGACTCAGTAAGGCAATAACCCCTTCCTGATCATAGGGAAGCTTCGGCTTATCCGGCATCTTGGGAAGAACGGCTACTCCGTATTCACATTCACTAATCTGTACGTCCTTAGGGATATCAATGAGCACCGGACCTTTTCTGCCGGAATTGGCAATTTGAAAAGCCTCTTTAATCGTCTGCTCCAGCTCCGTAACATCCTTTACCATGAAGTTATGCTTCACCACAGGCTGGGTAATGGATACGATATCCACCTCCTGGAAGCTGTCTCTTCCCAGTGCTTCCGTGGCTACATTGCCGGTAATGGCCACCATAGGAACGGAATCCAGATAAGCATTGGCAATGCCCGTTACCAGATTCGTAGCTCCCGGACCGGAAGTCGCAATAACCACGCCCACCTTTCCGCTGGCTCTGGCATAACCGTCTGCAGCATGGGCTGCCCCCTGCTCATGGGCGGTAAGAACATGATGAATCCGATCTTTACACTTATACAGCTCATCATAAATCTGTAAAACTGCACCTCCGGGATAGCCGAACACCGTATCCACCCCCTGATGAATCAACTCTTCAATTAATAGCCTTGCCCCTGATAATTTCATTTTCTCTCCCGTTTCATTGAAAAAGCCTTACAGCGTAACGCTGTAAGGCTAAAGGCTCAAATCATGTCTTTATCTTTCAAAAGTGGCGTTACGCAAACAAACATTATCGTGTAAGACAATAATGACTGCAAGAATCATATTAATTGCCAGCCAAATGTTCTGCATAACCCTTTCCTCCTTGAAAAAATCTGAAGGAATTATCCCATAGGCTTATTTCTCTGTCAAGAAACTTTTCATTATATCTGCTATAACTTTTGCATTTTTTATGATTCTGCCGGGTTTACGCTACCCATGCTCCACTTTGATTTACATAATAGCCGTCCGGTGTTCTGGTATTGCTAAGCATTGCTCCGTCTGCACCAAGATAATACCAAATTCCGTTAGTCTGCACCCAACCGGTCTTCATATAACCGGACTTATTGAAATAATACCACTTTCCATTAATCATCTTCCAGGTGTTGGCAGGATAAGAACGATCCGGATTTAAGAACCACCAACCATGTGCATCTAAAATCCAACGTCCATTCTCCGTACCTCCCTGAGAAGAGCTTGCTCTCATCTCCAGCTCTTCAGAGCTTACCCAGTCACCATAGCTTCCATAAGCATAGGCTCTAATCTTG
>NZ_DBHIGR010000240.1:0-2303 GCF_057249185.1 Oribacterium sp. | reverse complement strand
TAAAATAACTATAAACTCTCTTCCTATCTTCTTCCCTTTCTCATACTTCCTGCTATAATGAATTTTATACAATTTAATTTCAAACATCTTTTAACATTGAAATGGAGGTCATTATGAGTTTTAAAAATATTACTGTTGCAGGTGGTGGAGTTTTAGGATCCCAAATTGCTTTTCAGACTGCATTTTCCGGATTTTCCGTAAAGATTTGGCTAAGAAGTGAGGACTCTATCCAGAGAACCAAGCCGAAGCTGGAAAGACTTTACACGATTTATAAGAACGAGCTGACAGAGGCAAAAAAGAACCTGGGAAAGGGACTGATCTTCTCCAGAGGTTTGATTCCTGATTCTTCCTCCGTGACAGAGGCGGATATTGACAAGCTTTTGGAAAATGTGGAAAAAGCCCACAAAGAAATCCAGCTTACCACCGATTTTGCCGTTGCCTGCAAAGATGCAGATTTCATTATCGAAAGCATGGCGGAAAATCCCGAGGCAAAGAGGGAATTCTATAAAGCTATCGATCCTTTCCTTTCGGAAAATACCATTGTTGCCACAAATTCTTCCAGCATGTTGCCCAGCCAGTTTAGAGACTGCCTCTCCAGACCGGAAAACTATCTGGCTATCCATTTTGCCAACAATATCTGGAAAAGTAATACCGCAGAAATCATGGGACATGACGGCACCTCCAAGGAGGCTTATGAGGCGGTAGCAAACTTCGCTTCAGAAATTAAAATGATTCCCCTTCGTTTACATAAGGAACAGCCCGGTTACATCCTTAACTCCATGCTGATTCCCTTCCTAAGCGCAGGAGAAATGCTTTTGGCCAAGGAAGTGGCAGACCCTGCCACCATTGACCTGACTTGGAGAATGGGCACCGGTTCTCCCCTTGGTCCTTTCCAGATTCTGGATATCGTAGGCTTAAATACCGCTTTAAATATTGTATCCAATAATCCCCAGTCTCAGGATCCAAGCAGCATTCCCGGTAAGATTAAGGCTATTTTAGAAAAGTATGTATCAGAAGGTAAAATCGGTGTGAATGCAGGGGAAGGATTTTATAAGTATAAATAGCTTTTAGTTTGAAGTTTGTTTTGCAAAATTTTGATTCAAAGCTTGTTTTTCAAACTTTTTTAAAGCTTATTTTTCAAATTCTTTTCTCTAAAAAATATAGAAAATAGCTCCGCTTTGGGATATTTTTTCCCAAAAACGAAGCTATTTTTTCTTTATTATATTCTCTCAAGTTCATAAGCCTGATAGGAATCCACCTTACCTCCGTCATACATGGACACCATGTAGTGACTTCCGTTTATATCGATAATCCGGCCTTCTGTATTTCTATATCGTACTAAGACCGGGTCTACAATATAAAATTTCTCCGGCTTTTTTCCGGCAAAAAGCCTCGATAGCCGAAAGAGTTTCAGAAGACTATTCAGTCCTAATATCTTAAAAAGCAAAACAACAGGAAATGCCACAATCCCAAAAAGTACAGGCAAAAGGGAGATGCCGGATCCTTCCGTACTATCATTAGAAGACAAGGTATTGCGCTCATGGACTGATTTTTTCGTCCATGCCTTTTTAAAAGTATTTTTTCCTTTTCCGGACTTTATCTTCTTATACTCTCCGTCCACTTCATAGAAACCGTTTTTTTCACAAAGTTCTCGGTGTACTCGAGGGCTCAGTACATCCTCCAGATCCCCCATATCCTCTCCTGAAAATTGCAGTTTCGAAGCCAATGCAGCCCGATCTATAACCGACTTGGATGACACGCCCTCTAATTCAAGAAGTTCCTCTGCATTGAGGGAAATCTTTCGATAAAGGGAAATTTGACTCCTAAGGACATGGCTTTTTTAATCAGTTTCGCATTTAATTCCTGATCCTTGATGAGTTCGGCAATATCAGAAATCTCCCAAGCTTCTCCAATCGTTTTCAATGAAGAAATTCTCTGACTTAAAGTAGATTTGCTCCAGTTTTCAGCCCTTTCATAAAAATCATCCCATTCCATAAGCAGCTACCTTTTTTCGTACAATACAGATATTTTGAAAACCAATCCTTTTTTACGCACAAGTAACGGCAAAGGTTTCTTATTCCACTTTCAGCTCTATTCCCATTTCCAAGGCACGCTCCTGATAGACTTCGTTAATCTCCGATGTCACCACCAGTCGCTTCTTGGCATATTTTCCGCCAAAGCGATTCGCTACCGTATCCAGCTCATACAAGGCATGCAGGCACTGCTGGGGAGAAAGCTTTCCGCTCTTACAGGAAATAAAACTGGGGATATAGCCCTGAAGAGACAAAACATCGATTTCATTT
>NZ_DBHIGR010000239.1:0-2316 GCF_057249185.1 Oribacterium sp. | reverse complement strand
TTCCTCCACCACATCCACCTGCATCCAGCTCCGGTCTAAAAGGAAGAAGCCCTTAATTCGATAGCATTCCGGTAGAACCGCTTGCAGAAATTGTTGAAATCTCCCCTTTTCTACATTTTCCGAACAAAGTAAAGAAATCGTCTTCGGTTTGTTGTCCACCGTATTTAAGCTTTCCTCTGAAAATGCCCAATCCCCCTGTAGAAAAGCTTCTTTCATAAAGCTTAAGTCCGCCTGCCCATGAGCACAGGATAAAACTTGGCAATGCGGATTCACTTCCCGAACCAAGGAAAGGACTTTTTTGTATTGCTCTTCTGAAATCAAATCTATTTTATTGATGATGGCAACATCACAATGCTTTAACTGCCTGTCCACCGTTTCCGTATCCTTCACCTGCTTCGGGAAATGCACGCCGTCAATCAGGCAGATTACCCCCTGAAAATCATACACGTCCCCCGTAAGCAGCTTCACGCTCTCTAAAATATCCATGATATTGGACGGATCCGCGAGTCCTGAGCTTTCCACAAAAAGAGACTCCGCATCGCTCTTCGCAAGCTCCGCCAAGGCTTCCACAAAGGACAACTGAAGGCAGGAGCAAAAAATGGAACCTCGATTGATTTCTTTGATTGGAATCCCCTGTTTTTGCAGAATGCTTCCGTCAATCCCGATTTTTCCAAATTCATTTTGAATCACCGCAAGCTTTTTATCGGAAAATGCCTCCAAAACATGCTGTAGGAAGCTGGTTTTTCCCGCCCCCAAAAAGCCTGTTAAAACAAATAACTTTTTCTTTTCCATTACCCCTCCTAAAAAGCGTCAAAGTATTGCCTTCTTCTAATTTCCGGTTTGCATTTCTTACCGCTTCATTCTTCTGCAAATATCTGCTTTTTCATTGACTTCTTCATTCGCCTTATTTCTTCTAATTTATACCGGAAGCACCATCTGCAAAGCATTAAAAAGATAGCCTATCAGGATGATTCCAACCACACATATCCCTACGAAAATTCCCAAAAGCTTCGGTTTAATCACCTTCCGAAGCATAATCATAGAAGGAAGGGACAGCGTTGTCACTCCCATCATAAAGGAAAGCACCGTCCCGAGCTCCGCACCCTTTAAGAGGAGAGATTCCGCTATGGGAATGGTTCCGAAAATATCCGCATACATGGGAATCCCCACTAAGGTTGCCAGGATTACGCCGAAAGGATTCTTTGCACCCAGTAAAGAGAGCACCCAGGCTTTAGGAATCCAGTTGTGAATCAAAGAGCCGATTCCCACGCCCACTAGAATATAAAGAATGACCTTTCGAAAGGTCGTTTTCACCTGCTCTTTGGCATAAGAAAGCCGTTCTTTAAAAGATAATGTGGGAATGTCCCGTTCTACAGCCGGCAAGCCCCGAAGAATGTCCTCTACTTCATTTTCCAAACCTAAGTGCTCAATCACGACTCCGCCTATAACTGCCAGGCAAAGCCCTAAAAGGACATAGACAAAAGCAATCCTTATCCCAAATATACCGCTTAGCAATACTAAACTCCCCAAGTCCACCATGGGAGAAGAAATCAGGAAAGAAAAAGACACCCCCAAGGGAAGCCCTGCTGCCGTAAATCCCATAAAAATCGGAATGGAAGAACAAGAGCAAAAGGGAGTAACCGTCCCCAAAAGAGCGGCTACCAGATTGGCAGAAAGCCCCCGAAAATGCCCCAGTATCTTCTTCGTTCTTTCCGGCGGGAAAAAACTTTGCAGATAAGAAATCGCAAAAATCAGCACACAAAGGTAAATCGTAATTTTCACACAGTCATATAAAAAGAAGTGCAGACTGCCCCCGATGCGGCTGTCCACATCCAACCCTAGATTTTCTAAAGCTAAACGAAATAAACGGCTTAGCCATGTCATCCTAAGAACTTCGTCCTGAAAAAATTCCATTCGTTGCACCTATCTCTCCATTAAGTTGTTCTTTCATTTCTACCATTCTTTCCTTTGAGACTGTCTTTCCCTTCTTCCTTTCTTTCCCCTCTACTTTTCTTTTATGCTACCGTTCTTCCAAAAGCCCCTCCAGATGATCAAAATCTTCTTGCAATTGCTTTTCCGGATACAGCTTTCTTGCTTCCTGAATCCGCTCCGCCATACCCTCTTTTTTCCCATAACAGCATAAATCCATAAACATATCCAGAATGGTAAAGTTCTTTTTATAGAACGCATTTTCTTTGTATTTTCCAAAAAGCGCTTCACTATCTTTATAAAGAGTCTCCGCCTCCTTGTATTCCTTTAAGTAAAAATAGTTCAGGCATAGATTCAACCTTCTCACCATCTCTACAGAAGGCATTT
>NZ_DBHIGR010000238.1:0-2364 GCF_057249185.1 Oribacterium sp. | reverse complement strand
TAGGCGGAAGCAAAGTCAATCTTGTCCTCATCACTATAGAGAAGCTCCGCCTTGGGATGCTCCTTGATGGTTTTCGCAATGGTATATAAGGCATCTTCCGTCAGCTCATCATCATGGTCGGAGAAAATGATGAAATCTCCCTTGGCCATGGCAATGGCAGCATTGGTATTTCCGGAAATGCCCAGATTCTTGGGAAGGGCAGTAAAACGCACTCTGCTGTCCTTCTCCTGATACTCCTTTAAAACCGCAATGGGGGACTTTTCTCCATTTTCCAAGGAATCCTCGGAAAGTTCGGAAGCATCCGCAAGGCAAATTTCAAAATGCGGGTAGGTCTGGGATAAAATACTGTCCAAGAGTCTTCTTAAAAAAGCTTCCTTCGGACGATACACCGGAATCACAATAGAAAAAAGCAGGGGATTCTCCCAAACTTCCGCCCTTTGCCGTGATAGCTCTTCCGCTCCGGTCTTCTCTTTTTTGTACCACTCGTTATAGTCGTAATCCTCTTCGATACTCTTTAACTTCCGCACACTCTTATGCCAAAGGGCGGAAAGACCGCCCTTTTTCAGGGTATCCTTCACTGCCTCTACGGTTTCCCATTGGAAAAGAGCCAGGAATTTCTCCATCTTCTTGTGGGCATGGGAGTTAAAGGACTCGATTTTTTTATCATCAAAACTAAAACGACGAAGCTGCTGATCCACCTGAATCAAAAGCTCCACCCTCTCGCCTTTAGAAAGCGCATAGGGGGTGTCTAAAGAAAAGCCCAGCTTCCTCTTAATTTTCTTCCCGTTTTCCTCCTCGTACTTCGGAAAATAGGCTTCATTTACGGTTTCCCGCTCCACTTCCTCATAGGAAAATTCTCTCTTTTCCCCGCCCTTTCCCTGTACGGACAGTTTTACAGGAGTCTCCGGGTCTCTTCCGAAAGCCCAGCCCTGAATATGCAGTTTTCCTTCTCTGACTAAGGCAATATCAATCTTTGCTCTCATTTTCTCTTACACCTCTTCCGAAGAACTTTCATCCTGCTCCGGCTGTTCCGAAAAATTCAGCCGTTCTTCCTCCACCACCAGCGGTCTCTTCATCACCCTTTGGTTAATGGATAAAATATACTCTCCCAAAAGGCCGATAAAAAAGATTTGCACAGAGCCCAGAAAAAGCATACCAATCAGCATAGGGGCCATCCCTGCGGGGAAACGATCCCACCAGATCAGCTTCATAATCAAATACAGTAAGCCAAAGAGCATGGAAAGGCCGGCGCAGATACCGCCGAAAAATACCGCAATACGAAGTCCCACCTTGGTGTAGCTGGTAAAGCTCAGCATGGCCGCATCATAAAGGGTATAGAAGTTGTTGTGGGTCACTCCCGCCCGGCGTTTGGGCTGGGTATAGGGAATATCTTTTCTTCTGTATCCAAGCTCCGCCACAATGCCCCGAAGGAAGGGGGTGGGATCATCCAGCGATTTCATCACGGAAATAAAGCCCTGGTCGTAAAGACCAAAGCCGGTAAACTGGCTGATTTGATCCACGGAAGACATTTTCCGAATCAGCTTATAGTACAGGCTACGAAGAGCGTACATAATTTTGGACTCGTTGCTTTCAGTCTTTACCCCGATTACAATGCGATAGCCCTCCTCCCAGGCATGAACGAACTTCGGAATCATTTCCACCGGATCCTGAAAGTCCGCCGCCATTAAAATGGTGGCATCTCCCGTGCTTTGCAGCATGGCATAATAGGGGGAATTAAACTGGCCGAAATTCTTGGCATTAAAAATCGCCTTAATCCCCTTGTCCAGTTTGCAAAGTTCCCGAATCTTCTCTCTGGTTTTGTCGGAGGAATCATTGTCGATAAAAAGAATTTCGTATTGATACTCCGGGAGATTCTCCTTAAAGCAGAGCCTGAGCGCATTTGCCAAAGGGACAACATTTTCCTCTTCGTTATAACAGGGAACAACGATACTAATGGTTTTTTTCAAAAGAAACCTCTTTCTAAAATGCCCGTTCTGCTTAGGGGCATCTTCTAAATTTCCATATATACAGCCACCTTAATGGCTCTTCTTTCCTTCATATCATAGAGGGCATCCGGAATTTTGTCCATGCCGTGATAGCGCTTTGTAAGGAAAATGCTTGGATGGAAGCCGGATTCCTGCACCTTTTCCAGTACCCATTCCAAATGCTTTCTGCCTCCCTTGGAAAGAGAAAAGCGAAGGGTCTTCCCTGCCATCCCCTTTCCCAAGGAAAATTTTGGCAGCAATAGTCCGTCTATGGCCTTCTTCCGCTTTTTCTTTTCTCCTAAAGATAGCTCCATGTCCTGCCCCGCCATTTCCAAGGCTTCCATATCCTCTTCGGAGCCAAAGTAGGCTACATTGCTGA
>NZ_DBHIGR010000237.1:0-2455 GCF_057249185.1 Oribacterium sp. | reverse complement strand
ATGGCGTTGTATTCTACTACGGAATCCGCGCTCAACAATCGATTTGGGAATGATTTGATCAGGAAAGGATAATGAAAATGAACTTGTTTAACTTTGAATTCTTTTTCGGACTTATGGTTGGTCTCTCTTTTCTCCTCACCTTTTATATTTATTTTCGGCTTTTATACGGCGTAATAAGAAAGCGGGAAGTTCCTCAGTGGATTTATAAATTCGGGCAGGCTTTTCAGGGAAGAGTGCATATAGAATATGAAAATGCAACGAATTCCGCCGCTCTTCGGGATGCCAATTTATTTCTCTTTCTTTGGCTTTTGGTCAATGTTTTGACCTTTGCTTTTCTATACCATAAAAACGGAGACGCTCTCGCCGCTCTCTATCAATGCATGAAGATGCCATTTGCTACAATAATCGTAGCCCTAATAGTCCACCCAATCTTGCTTTTACTTAGAATGCAATTCAGTTCCTCCGAAGATGCCTATCATATCTACTCCACTACCAATGCAGTCCGAGGAGCAGCCTTTTTCTCCGTCTTCCTTCTGGCTCTTTACGTCAATATGTAGAGCTTCCGTAAAAGCCCGTGGAACATAGCGAAGCCAGAAATGAACGATTGTATTGGCTAAGCATACAAACCGTCGACTATTCGTTATGGGAAAAGCATTAATATCCTACTTCAGCCAATATAAAGGGAAGCATAACTCCTCCAAGAATCATCCAAGCGGCAAGGTTAATGCCTAAAATGGCGAAGAAAAACATAGCTATAGAATTCCCTTTTCGAATCTGTACGGTAAAGTTGCTCAAATCCACCGGCTGTTTGAAGAGAAAATTTACGATAGACGCCTCCAGCCTGTCTCTCACGCTGCTTTCTCCATCTAAAGAAAGGGTATAATTTCCCTCTTCTTCTACCTGAAAATGATAAAGCTCCATTCTTCCTTTATCAAAGCTAGTGACTGACATATGCATAAGACTGGGAGAAAGGTACAGCTTTTCCCCGGTCTCTGCTCTACTTAACTGAAAGCCGATATTTCCGATAGGAGTTTTTTTGAAACGCCTTCCGCTAAGCCAAATCCCGTAATTTCCCTGAGGAAGATGAACGCTTCCCTCTTCCTCTGTGCAGGGCATTTCAAAGAATAGCTCTGCCTTCGCAAAACGGATTGTTTTTCTAATGCTGAAAATCAATAATGCAATCCCCATGGGGATCAATAAAAAACATAAATTTCTCATTTTGTCTCTCTTCCTAAAATGCTATCTTTATTATCTTTCTTTAAGAATGCATACTCTCTTTGCTTAAGAATGCGTCATTTCTCTACTTGGGAACGGGATAATGTCTTTCTCTAAGAATGCATAATGTCTTTGTTTAAGAATGCACAATGTCTTTGTTTAAGAACGCATAAATAATATAAACATTAATCCCAAGATAACAGAAATTGCAGTGATTATCGATAAGATTTTCCCCCTATTCCAATATCGTACCGTAATATACAAACCATCCAAAATATCAAAGCCAGGAATCCACTGGAAAATAAAATGCAAGATACATTGTCCGACTTTCCATCCCTTTTGCTTTCTGCTAAATAAAATCAAGCAAATGGCATAGCTAAGCCCTGCTAATCCCGCCATAAAAGACATGCCGAGGAAAAGCGGTGCTACTACCAAGCTCAAAGCGAAGAAAAAAGGAGCAATGAATAGAGTCGCCGGCAGTACCAGCAGCACAAAGGAAAGCCCTATTCCTCCAAGTAAAACCACAAGAAAGATGGCCAGCAAAATCAGTACGGCAGGCAGGGAGCTGTATTTAAAGAAAAGGAAAGCCTTTATGCACTGCTCACTATCCTCTCTTTTAAAGATTTTAAAAACCCCCACAATCTGAGTGATTAAAAGACCGGTAAACACAAGGGCGAATAGGATATTCAAGAGGACGAAAAGTTGCAAACTGAATATGGGGCTTGCCGGAAGCAGAAGTATAAAAGCGATCCAAGCATATAATACAAAAATATGAAAGATTCTGAGAATCCATGAAAAATGTTTCATAAGCTTACCTCTAGCTTTCCGATGTCTTAATGATTTCTATTTTCGGTCTGGAAATCTTAGGCATATACTCTCCTGCTTAGACAACCTGCTACTCTTCCTTTTGTTTTATTATGTTCCTCAACAGATAAAATTTTATTTCTCAAAAAACATCCTAATATTTTCTCTTTCGAAAAGCAATAAAATAAGCCTTCCTTCCGAGAATTAGCATGGACAAAATAGCTGAAAGTGTTAAGCTACTATTAGTTAAATGAGGCTAATACCATGTTACTTGTTATATCATTATCTTATCTCATTATGTTTTATTCCTATTGTTGTGTAGCTCATACGGTATGTACTCAGTAGCAGAACCAGAGCTACATCGGTGAAAAATTTTAGCGGGGTGCGTGTAATGAAATACAAAGGAATCTATTTTAGCTTATTCAGTTTATTTCTG
>NZ_DBHIGR010000236.1:0-2472 GCF_057249185.1 Oribacterium sp. | reverse complement strand
CTCTCAATAAGTCCGCCAAAGCCCTTCTATCCTCTTCTCCGTCATTTACCCCCAGCACCAAGGCATACTCAAAGCTAACTCTTCTGCCGGTTTTTTTGAAATATTCCTTCACCGCCGGCATAATTTCCGATAAGGAATAGCGATTGGCAATGGGCATGATTTTTCTTCGCTGTTCATCCGTAGGCGCATGCAGGCTTAGAGCCAGCGTAATCCCGTAATTTTCCTTGGCCAAATCATAGATTCTCGGTACAAGACCGCAGGTGGACAGTGTAATGTTTCTGATGGAGAGATTTTTTCCCTTTTCATCACTGATGATTCGTAAGAAACGGGTAACCTCCTCATAGTTATCCAATGGCTCTCCGGAGCCCATCAGCACCACATGAGAAATTCTTTGTCCTGTCAGCTTTTCCATAGCATAAATCTGCCCAAGCATTTCTCCTGTGGTACAGTTTCTGGCAAGTCCATCCAAAGTGGACGCGCAGAAGGCACAGCCCATCCTGCAGCCCACCTGGGTGGAAATGCAGGCGGAGTTTCCATGCTGATACCGCATGAAAACCGATTCTATTTTATGCCCGTCAGATAAACGAAAAAGAAATTTCTCCGTATCATCCATTTTAGAGCAAAGGTGTAAATCCGCCTCAGGTAAGGCCACGGAATAGCCTTCTGCAAGCTTTTCCCGCATAGCCTTAGGAATATTCGTCATTTCCGTATACTCCTCCACAGCTTTTTCATGAAGCCAGGAAAAAAGCTGCTCCGCCCGATAAGCAGGAAATCCCTCTTCCTTACACAGACTTTTCAGCTCTATAAGCTCTAAATCACGAATATTTTTCATGCCTTCCTTCTCTTGCAAGAATTACTCCTCCATCCTTTTCTGAAATTACGTAAAATGACTTCTCCGAATTTTTCCGTCACAGTGCTGCCGTCAAGCTTCCGTCTTTCTCTGAAACAGGGCCAGATAAAAGCCGTCCGAGGGCTCTCCCGGCATAAACTTCTCTTCCTTTATCAGGGTGAAAGGGAAATTTTGTAGAATAAAGTCCCGGTTCTCTTCATTTTCCTTAAAGGAAAGACTGCAGGTGGAATATAAAAACTGTCCACCCTTTTTCACATAGGCTTGAACCGTACTTAGAATCTCCCTTTGCAGGCTTTGCAATTCCGCCAAAGCTTCCTTGCTAAAATGCAGACGAATATCCGGTTTTCTACCGATAACTCCAAGGCCGGAACAGGGTGCATCACAAAGCACCGCATCCAAAATTCCTTCCCCATCTTGTATAAAGCGCTCATCCCGAACTCTGGCATCCCAATGCTCGATCTCCATATTTTCTAAACCAAGACGTTTTTGGTTTTCCACAATATAACGAAGCTTATCCTTCTGGGCATCTCTGGCATAAACCTTACCGCTCCCCTTCAGTAAGGAGGCGATATGGCAGGCCTTTCCTCCCGGGGCACTGCAGCAATCCAGTACCAAAGCTCCTTCTTTAAGCTTTAGGCTTTTTCCCACCGCTTGAGAAGAAAAGTCCTGTATGGTGACGGCACCGGAACGGAAACGTTCCTCCTCTACTATATTTCCGGATACCCGTTCTCCCTCTCCGGATTCATTTCGGATATAAAAGCCTCCGTCACTTTGTAAGAAGGCCTCTGCCATGGCAATCGTTTTTTCCCTGCCATAGTCTTTTAAAAAGACCTCCAAAATATCCGGAGGAAGGCATAGGGAAACTGCATCCTCCTTGGGAAGAGAAGCCAGCTTCTTTTTAATCTCTTCTTTCTCTCCTACAATCTTTCGTAAAACTGCATTGACAAAGGGAACCAGACCCTGAAGCTTTCTTTTTTTGATGCTTTTTACCGCCTCATCCACAATGGCATGGTCCGGAATCTTATCCATAAATAGCAATTGATAAATGGCAATTCGAAGACTTAAAAGAACTACAGGCTTTATCTTTTTCAGCTTTACACTGCTGTATAAGGAAATCACATAGTCCAGTTGCAGATACCGCTCCAAAATCCCGTGACTGCTTCTGGTTAAAAAAGCCTTCTCTCTGTTTCCCAATCCGGGATAGTCCGAAAAAAGCTTTCTTAAAGCAAGATGAATAAACTCTCCTTCATAAAAGACCTTTTCCAAAAGCTCCAAAAGTAACTCTCTTTCGCTCTTTTCCACTCTTGGCTTTAAGTTTTTCTTCCTCTTATCCATTTTGCCTCCGGTGGATATTCCTACATGGGCTCCGGTCTTGCTTTTCATTTTTTCAGCCTTAGTCATCTCTTCTGCCTCTTCCTCCATAGAGAATGAGTAAACGAAGAAGCTGCAATACGGAGGATGCCGCTGCCGCTACATAAGTAAGAGCCGCCGCAGTAAGGACTGCCCGAACTCCCTTGATTTCCTGGGGACTTAAAATCCCCTCCTCTTCCAAGATTCGCATGGCTCTTTGGGACGCATTCCACTCCACCGGAAGGGTAATAATCTGAAAGGAAATCGCCACT
>NZ_DBHIGR010000235.1:0-2488 GCF_057249185.1 Oribacterium sp. | reverse complement strand
TCTGCCCACTTAGGGGAATTGCTTACCGCGGGAGCAAATGATGGCTATTCCGTAGATGAGGATGGACGTTGGGTAGAGAATGGAAAGCCTGTTTATGAGCAGGGCAAAGGGCTTCTCTCCAAGGAAGATGGACAACAGGTTGCGGGAGTAAGCCGTAGTATTCCGGAAGTCCTAGGGGTAAATCGTAGCAGCTCCGGCGGTTCCGGCAGGTCATCAGGGGGAAGCTCCGGAAGGAGTTCCGGAAGCGGTTCAGGCAGTGTAAGCAATTCTACAAACAGTCAACAGTCTTCGACAGAAAAGCAGAAGGAGGACGCGGAGAAGAAGGCTCGGGAAGAAAAGGAAAAAGAAGAGCAGGAAAAGAAAGATCAAGAAAAGAAAGAGCAAGAAAAGAAAGAGCAAGAAGAGCAGGAGAAAAAGGAAGTCTTTTCCGCATTGGAAAGAGAGCATAGCGGAGTAGTGAATCTGGGCTTTGATAAATATCTTGTGCTTTCCTTTAAAGAGGGACGCCCCGAGGATTACAAGGTAGAGGTGGATGGAACCGATATTACCAAAGCGTTAACGCCCATTGATACTGCCGGAAAGCTTTGGAAGTGGGAAAGCACGGTAGTTTCTCCCAAGAATCTGACGATTTACAAGAAAGATGGCGGAGAAGAAAAGGAGATTCTGTCTTTAAATGCCGGAGAGGCCAAGGCGGCACCTGCAAGCTCCTTCGAAAGCTCCGGGGATCTGTCTTTAGTCATAAAGGGAAAAGTTACGAAGGAAGAGTTAAATTATCCCTCCGTACAAGCAGGTAGGGAAAGAACCAAGGAAAGTAGAACTACCTTTGACCTAAGTGAGCAAGAAGAAAAGGGAATTCCTATTACCTATTATTTTAAAGCCTTTCCGGTGGATTATAAGGGGGAAAATAATGGAAAGCCCATCAAATATGAACTACTTGCTGAAACAGAGGAACAGAAGAAATGGTTTGAAGGTATTGATTCTATTTCCTCTTTGAGTGAAGGCAGTATTTACGGCTTGGGAAATAAAAATGCCTCTTTGCAATTTACGAAGGAAGCGGTGCATAAGACCAGGCATGGAGAGCTTGGTGTTGTGAATATTCCTGCAGGACAGGAGAACCTAAGGAGCAAGGGCTGGTATCAGATAAAGATTCACTCCTCCTATGATGACAGTACATTGACTATTCCCTTGGAACTGGTTTCTCAGGATAAGTTGGTGTTACAACAGGCTCCGGAGAGCAGCACCCCGAAACAGGGTGAGACTATTCGCTTTATGGCAGAGGTTCCGGGAAGAATGTATCTCAGTGAGTTTGGAGAACCCTCCTCAAAATTAGTTTTAAAAAAGCCGGATGGTAGCAGTCAAAATCTGGAATATCTTAAAGACTTTTACTATTATGATGGGGCATTACTTCTTTATGGAAAGAGAAAGGACGAAGAAGGAAGTCTTCTCACCGATCAGGCAGGACAATATGTGCTTACGGTAAAGCTAAACGGATATGGAAAGATCAAGCAACGCTTTGAGGTTTTTGCCGGAGAAGCCAAAGAAGAGCAGGATGAAAAGGAAGAGAAGGCAAGAAAGAGAGACGGGGAAAAAGACCGTGGCAGCTTTGATGCTATTTCCCATGCTACCTCTAGAGAAGTTCTTACGAAGAAAAAGCCGAATCTTTCCGATTTGCCAAAGCTTGGAGAAGGAGAGGATAAGTATTTAGCCCTTTCCTATGATCTTTTAAGCAATGCCCTATTGCTTAGAGAGCTGGGAATTTCCAATCCGGATGCGGATCTAGTGGCAGCTCGTTTCCTTCGTTCCAGAGGGGACAAGTATTTTCTTCCCGAAGGAGGAGATCAGTTCTACGATTTTACCGGATATTTTGCAGCCTACAAAGAAAAAACGGCAAAGAGCATTGTAAGCTTTTCTCCGTCAGAATATTTGAAAACGGCAGAAGCCATCAGAAAAGTTCCTTCTTCTCTTTATAGAGTCCTGGAGGACGGCTCTCTGTCCAAAGAGTTAAGAACAGAGTATCTTACCGGAGCTAAGCCGCCGAAATTTAAAGGTGGAGTGGCAAAGCCCGGAGAGGACATTGTGTTAGAGACCGAGGATAGAGAGTATTTGAAGGAAGGAGAGATTAAGGCTTACTTAGACAAACAAAGCTTTACAACAGAGATTAACTCTTCTTCCATGGAGATATTGGAAGAAGAGGGAAAACTGGTGATTTCTCCTAAGGCCTTTAAGGGAAAGGCAGAGGGAAAGCATACGCTGATTCTGGTGCGTGAGGGCTATCAAACCCTGGAGCTTCCCTTATCCTTTGAAGAAGCGGTAGAGAAGCTTCCGGAAGAAAGGGTCAGTGCTTCCAACCTGTCTTCTTAATAAAGAAGGACATTTGCTTAAGACACGGAAGCCGTATTATGGAAGGAATTTTCAGTTCTACAGTGATTAGCAAGGGGCTGTAAAAAATCAAAATAGTTTTCTAAGCAATATAGGTCTAAATTTGGGG
>NZ_DBHIGR010000234.1:0-2516 GCF_057249185.1 Oribacterium sp. | reverse complement strand
CGGAAAATCAGGAGGTTCATCTTCGAAGCTTAACGGTTCCGCTTCTTTACAGCTTAAGAACATAGGGGAGCACTCGGAGAAAAAGAAAAAGGGCGAAGAAGGCATTTCCTTAGAGGAGGAGCTGAATGCGATTTTTGAAAGAACCTTCGGTCCCTTAAAAAATCGGGGACAGGAAGCTATTCGCACCGAGCAAAAATTGTTTTTATCCAAGGAGAAGGAAGCTCGTCTGGAGGAGGCCAGAGCCCAGTATGCCAAGAAGGGTAAGAAAAATAAGCGAAAAAAGATTTTGGTGGACGGTTATAACTTTCTTTTTGCCAAGGAAGAATGGAAGGCACTGGCACAAACGGATTTGATGGCGGGAAGAGAGCAGATTCTTCCCCTGCTTTCGGAATATGCGGCATACCATGACGTGGATTTATATTTGATATTTGATGCTTATCGGGTGAAAAGCAATCCGGGGAAAACCTTGCAGCCGGATCCCCGAATGCAGGTGATCTTCACGAAGGAAGGAGAATCGGCAGACTTTGCCCTAAGTCGAATGGCCAATGATTTTTCCCAGTCCGGTTACCCGGTAGTGGTGGTCAGTTCCGACCAGGCCGTGCAGATTCAGGGCTTTTCAGGAAAGGGCGCCATTGTATATTCCTCCAAAGAATTTGCCCTCCAAGTAGAAGACATGAAGAAGCGTATTTCCGACTCTTTGTGATGAAGAGACATATTTATAATTCTCTATAATGAAGGAGCCTATTTCCGCCTTCCTTTAAATAGATAATTAGATGGGGGAGATAGGTTTAGTTTTGCAAGATGCTTTTATGCAGTACAGGTTTGAAATAAGGGGTAGTCTGAGCCCGTCGGTTCTTGGCTTTTGTTTTTAAAAAAGCTTAGAACCGCTACGTGGCGAGGCTAGCGGGAGCGTGCCCCGTTTTCAGACCTGTACTGCATAAATAGTTTTAGGTAAATCTATCCTATCTCCCTCATCTACTTATTTTTTATCCGATCATTGACGAAATACTCTATGAATTTAAGAATTTATTCAGTAGAGAGAAATGAGGGTAAAGGATGAAATGGGATAGGAACTGTTCTTTTCAGAAGGATGGGACAGAAATTGCAAAAATAGAAAAGAGCAGTTTGGAAAGAGAGGACTGGGGAAACGGTAGCGATTCTTCTCCCTTTTTTCGCCGAACATTTTGGGCCTTGCTCCTGATATTTTCCTTTTTCTTTTTGACGGCCTGCTCCGGTACAGGGCATCCCGCCATTATCAAAAGCAAAAATAATAAGATTGTTTTAACTTACGGCTTATTGGCGAACAATGATGATTACACTTTGCAGATGACCAAGCGTTTTGCCAAAGAAGTGAAGGAAAAAAGCCGTGGGAGGATAGAGATTAAGATTCTTAGCCCCAAGGACAAGGATAACGACCTGGCTTTGTTGGAACGGTTTCGCTCCGGTAATCTGGACATGGTAAGACTGCCTCTACCTTCTGCAAAGAAGCTTTCCGGAAAGCTCTCCATTATGGAGATTCCCTATCTTTTTGACAGCGAAGAGGAAATGTGGAATGTTTTAGATGGAGACAAGGGAGCTATTTTTCAAGAGGATTTTCAAAGCAAGGGAATGGAGCTTTTGGTGTGGCATTGTCTTGGCTTTCGGGATTTTTATACCGTGGAAAAGCCACTGACCTCTGCAGCGGATTTTGACGGATTGATTTTAGGAGTGGAGGATGAGTCTCGCATAGGAAGAGCCTTGCAGCTTCTTTTCGGAAAAACCAGAGAGCTTCCCCAGGATAAAATCTATAAGGCGTTGCAAAGCGGAATTGTAGAGGGTAGTGAAAATACCATGGAGGAATTTGCCCGGCAGGAACACAATCTTTCTGCCAAGTATTTTTTAGAGGATGATCACAGTCCCGTTTTGGATTTGCAAATTCTTTCTTCCAGAGCAAGAGAGAATCTGTCGGAAGAAGATCTGGCATTGCTTAAGGATGTATCCTTTTCCATGGCCTTACAGGAAAGAGCATACGTAAAGAAAATGCGGGTGGAACTACGAAATAAATTAAGTAAAAGAGGGGTGATCTTCTCCCATTTTTCTAAAGAAGAGAAGGGGAAGATTGAAGAGCTTTTGACTCCCCTTTATCAGGAATCCCCGGAGTCGGATTTTTTACGAAAGCTTGGGAAAATAGATTAAATAAAGAATGATATGTGTTTAATATAAGAGGATTGACAAGTTTTCTTTCCTCTGTCATAATACTGCCTTGAAAGATAGATTAAACTAACTAAAAGCTTTGTAATATCTATCATGGAAGGTGTGGTGTTAGCATAAGCATCGGCATCAGCCTATTTCCAATAGGATGGTGCTTTTTGCGTGTTAAACAACACTCCCTTGGATAAGGGCTAAGATACCTTACGGTACTGTTGCTTTCCTGTGAGGAAATACTACAAAGCGAAGCAGTATTGCGTAGACAGAAAGGGGTATTATGAGAAAACATTGGATTCTTGGCGCTTCCGCCATCATTTTAGCATCCTCCG
>NZ_DBHIGR010000233.1:0-2522 GCF_057249185.1 Oribacterium sp. | reverse complement strand
ACTTTTATAAGAAAAGTGCAAGAAATAAAAAGAGATTTACTTCCTAAGAAATTTTTCATCTACTTGGAAAGTATATCGAATTAATACTATAAATTATTCTATTTTTTAAAGAAAAATAAGTTTTCTAAAAGAAGTATCCGCTTCTGTTTTTTCTTCTATAATATGCAGCTTGCAAACACTCGCAGTAGCCTTCCACTTCCAACTCAATAAGATAACGATGCATAAGGTAAAGGGGCAGCTTTACTTCCTCCTGCAGCTTTTGAAAATGTTTGCTTTCAAAACCTAAGGCATGATAAATCTCCTGCTTTTCCTTAGGAAAATTTTTGATTTCATTATCCCTGTCTTCTTCTTTTTCCGCTTCCAAAGAAAAGTAAGATAAGATATCTCCGGCGGAGGTACATACCGCAGCACCGTCTCGGATAAGTCTGTTACATCCCTGAGAAAGGCGGTCAACGATTCTTCCCGGAACCGCAAAGACCTGTTTTCCCTGCTCCAAAGCACGATCTACGGTGATGAAGGTACCGGATTTTTCCTTTGCCTCCACCACCAGGAGCACATCGGAGAGCCCTGAAATCAGGCGGTTTCTTTCCACAAAATGATGGGGCAACGGAGGCGAATGCAAAGAATATTCGCTAAGAATTCCTCCCTGCTTTTCTATGCTTTCATAAAGTCGAAAGTTACAGCTTGGGTAGCAAATATCCACCCCGCAGCCTAAAACCGCATAGGTTCTGCCCTTCCCTTCCAAAGCGCCTTCATGGGCCGCTGAATCAATACCGTAGGCCATACCGCTGACAATTCCAATTCCCTTTTTTGCCAAGGTTTTGGCAATGGATCTGGCAATATCCTTTCCATATTCCGTGCCGTCTCTTGCCCCTATAATCCCCACGGTACGCTCTTCCTCTTTCGGTAGCACGCCTTTTAGATAAAGGCAGTCGGGACTATTTGGAATTTCTTTTAATCTTTTCGGGAAATCCTGCTGAAAGGGTAACAGTTCTTTTACCCCCTGTGCTAGGCTACTTTCTTTAGGACTTTTCTCTCCCATGCTTTTCTTTTCTATATTTTTCTTTTCTATATTTTTCTTTTCTATGTTTTTCTCTTTCATGTTTTTTTCTTCCATACTCTTCTTTTCCAAGCTTTTCTTTTCTACACTTTTCTCTCTCCGATTCAGGCTTTTTCTATAAAGCAAACAGCTCTTCCTCCAGTCCCCTATAGGAAACTGCCTCCGCCAGATGATTGATCGTAATGTCCTCCTCTTCCTCTAAATCCGCAATGGTTCGAGCAAGCTTTAAGATTTTATGATAGGTTCTCATAGACAAATTTTTAAGCTGGAAGATACTTTCCATATATTCCCTTTCTTCACTTCCTAAAAGACAGTATTTATTCACCTCATTTACATGCATATCCCCATTCCACCGTAGTGTTTCCTCTGAGGAGAATCGGCTTTCCTGCATTTTCCTTGCTTTTTCCACCTGTTCTCTTAAGCACTTCGTAGAAATCCCTTTTTCCTTTGTAAACGCTTCCTCCAAGGAGATTGCCGGTAAGGATACGCATAAATCCATTCTTTCCAAAATCGGTTTGGATATCCCTCTTTGATAGGCACGGATTTGCCCAGGTGTACAATGGCAGCGATTTCTATCCGGAAAATATCCGCAGGGGCAGGGGTTCATCGCCGCTACAAAAAGACAATCCACCGGATAGGAAAAAAATTGTTGAAGACGATGCAAAGTAACTCGTTTTTCCTCCATTGGCCCCCGTAAGGCTTCAATGCTTTCCTTCTTAAATAAAGGCAGTTCATCTAAAAAGAGGACTCCCTTCCCTGCAAGAGCCAGTTCTCCGGGAATCAGTCTTCCGGAGGACATTCCTCCAAGAAGAGTATTTTGACTGACAGCAGAATGTGGGGCTCTAAAGGGGCGTTTTTCAATTAATCCTTCTTTGGAAGGAAGGCAGGACGCAATAGAATAGATTTTCGTTAAATCCAATTTTTCCTGTTTACTCATCTTCGGTAAAATTCCGGGAATTCTTTTGGCAATCATCGTCTTCCCGGTTCCTGCAGGGCCGGAAAATAGGAGAGCATGGTGCCCTGCCGCCGCAATCAGAGCAGCTCTAACGCCATAGCTTTGCCCTAAAACGTCCTGAAAATCCAAATTTTGCTCTTCTTCATTTCCATTCCCATAGCCAGCAATACTTTTTCCGGAATCTTGAAAAAAGACGGATTTCTTATTTTCCTGAAAAGACTCTTCCGATTCCTTTTTCCCTCCTAAAGAAGGCTGCCTACGCTTTGCTTCTTCCCCTCTTTTTCCGTAGGAGATTTTGCACAGTTCCAAAATCTCTGTAATATGAGAACAGGCAATCACCTCCAGCTTTTCACTGTTTCTTGCCTCCGGCTCATTGTCTTTCGGAACAAATACGCCCTTTAGCCCTGCTTCTTCCAAAGCCAATACCATAGGAAGAACGCCCGGAACGTGTTGGATTTCTCCGTCTAATCCCAGCTCTCCCAAAAAACCATAGTTTTCATAAAGAAA
>NZ_DBHIGR010000232.1:0-2611 GCF_057249185.1 Oribacterium sp. | reverse complement strand
GGGAGGGAGGACTTCCCTTTTTGGACTTCTTTTTTAAGAAAATCATGCAAAGGGGCGTGCTGGCAGGTTCTCTCTTTATCTTAGTGATGCAGGCTCCGGTGCTTTCCAAGAGTTTTTTCGGAAGAAAGACGATTTATCTTCTTCGAGGGGAAATGGCAATCTGTGCCTCCCTGATTACCTTGGCCCACAACCTGGCCTTTGGCGGAAAATACTTCGGCGCCTTATTCTTTGGACAGGGGCATATCAGTCTGATGGAGCTTCATGCCGCTATTGTGTCTTGTCTCATGATTCTTTTGTTAATTCCGCTCACTATTACTTCTTTTCAGACTGTTCGGCGGAAAATGCAGGCAAAGAGCTGGAAGAAGCTGCAAAACTGGTCCTATCTTTTTTACCTGCTTTTGTACCTGCACATTTTCTTTATCTATCAAGGGGCGTTGATTCGAGGAAAGGGAGAATATTTCTTCACCCTAATGGTTTACAGCTTCACTTTTGGATTCTACGGATTCTTACGAATCAGGCAGTATAGAATGCAAAAGGAAAGCAAGGAGAAAAAGGCATTCCCCCTGCTTCGTATTGCAGGGATTTTGCCCATTGTCTGTCTTTTTCTAAGCGGCTTTTACAGTGCCGGGAAATACCGCGCCGCACTGGAGGCAAATGTAGATAAAATCAGAGCGCAGGAAAGCGTAGCGGAAAGCATCGGAAACGGGGAGGAAAACAATTCTTCCGAAAAAGCATCAGAAGCTAGCGGAGATAAAGCCTCTACGAATTCTTCGGATGCTTCCTCCGATTCCCAAGCTATAGATGAGGATAGCATATCCGGAGCTTATAAAGACGGAGAATGTTTTGGAAAGGCTTCCGCCTACAATGGCAATGTGGAAGTGAAGGTCACCATTTCAGGCGGAAAGATTACTGCCATCGACATTGTGAAAACCAAGGACGATGAAGAATATTTCTTTGACGCACAGAAGAAGGTGATTCCGGAAATTTTGGAAAAGCAGAGTACTGACGTGGATGCGGTAGCAGGAGCCACCACCAGTAGCGAGGGCATTTGCCATGCGGTTGAGAAGGCTCTGGAGGAAGCGAAGAAGTAGTCAAAAAGTCTTCTTGTAAAACTTGTAAAAACAGCATTTTCTTATATAATGAGTTCTGTATTCATTCTTAAAAATAGAAGAATACAGAACTTTTTTATTCATAACGAGTATCCCTCGCAAAGCGTGCGATATCTCGTTAAATGTCTCTTGCGGAGCATGTGTTTTCCGGTATTTCCCAGATGGAAGCTTAGGAGAGTGCTACGCCGCTGTAGAGGATGCCTTTTTGGGGGAATATATATGAAAAAAGCTATGCTTTGTATCAGTATCTTGGCTATGATTTTCAGCCTTTCAGCCTGCGATGATATTAAGATGGTACAAAATTCTTTTCAGAAAGAGAAGACAAGAAACACAGAG
Organism: Oribacterium sp.; assembly: GCF_057249185.1. NCBI lineage: Bacteria > Bacillati > Bacillota > Clostridia > Lachnospirales > Lachnospiraceae > Oribacterium > Oribacterium sp. Next base: position 1,166 of record NZ_DBHIGR010000232.1, on the reverse strand, counting down.
CAGTTAGGAGACCAACCTATGGATGTATTTAAAAAGGGAGATCTTAAAATGGAAAATGGAGAGTACAATATCTATGCTAGCTTCAGTAATTTTCTGGCTGCTCGTTATCACTTCATTTCAGTATTTTATTTTCAGGGAGTTCGCAATGAACCGGAGTTTCATTTGGCGGAGGGGAAGGAGTATAGCAAGGAAGGCTTTACCCCGGAAGAGTTTGACTTTATCCGACATGTTATAAAAATAGCGAATGGAGGGACGCATTTCCCTGAGGTGGATAAGCCGGTAAAAACCCTGGCTCCTTTAATCTTAAAGACTATGGAAATATATAACGAGGCAGCAGCTTATGGACAGGCGGAGACCTATAAAAATGATCACTATGAAGGGGCAAAGGAAATTCACAGCCGTCTTTTCCCTTTGGTAGAGAGTACTAAAGCTCCATTGTTGGAATATAAGCGGGCTATTGATGAGCTTTCTTCAAAAAAAATGGAAGAGGAAATCCAGGCAATGAAAGAACGGGGCTACATTATCCGTTATAACATGTTAAAGCTGTTCTCTCTACGAAATCAAATTATGGATGAAATCATAAATCAGAATCTTGTCCAGGAAGAGATGATAAAGCTTGATTTATCTAACATTCGTCCTGCCTATGAGGAATTTCTGGCTACCTTATCGGATTTCGAAAAAATGATAGGGAATCGGAAAGCAATTGATGCGGAATTGTTTACTGACCCTACTATTTCTGAAGATTTGTCGGAATTTGTCAATGATTCCAAAGAGTTTGCAAAACAGATTCAGGAAATGATTCGTAGGATAGACGAAAATGAGCCATTTACTGAGAAGGATTATGGGCAGACAAATGTAGATGGCAGCTTTTTAAAGATAGATTGGGCATCTATTAATATGGTTCAAAGCTACAGCAAAGTCATAAGCTAAATAAAGCTTTTGCTTTTTGCGAAATTCTTTCTGTTTCTTGTAAAAAATTTAAATTTTTGTATAATTAGTTCTGTATCTTTTCTTAAAATAAAGAAAGATGCAGAATTTTTTTGATGAGGAGAAAATGTATGAAAAAAATCGTTTTAGGACTTGGCGCAATTGCCTTAGCCCTCAGTCTTTCTGCCTGTGAAGACTTAAAGATGGCTCAGAATGCTATAAAGCAGGAAAAAAGCGGA
>NZ_DBHIGR010000231.1:0-2633 GCF_057249185.1 Oribacterium sp. | reverse complement strand
CTTGCTTTCTTCGGGTATTTTGTGAGCTTCGTGCTGTACAGCTTCTATCGAAATCGGGAGAAAGACGGAGGACTGAAGCTGTTTTACGGTCTTTATCCTATTGTTTTAGAAAGCCTGCTGGGAAGGATGCTGGCCTTCTATGTATTTCCATTCTTCGGCATTTCCGTTTACAATGAGGCGAGTATCGGCGGATATGATCTTCTGATTGAACTTCTGGTTTTTCCCCTCTATCTTGTCCTTATAAAATCCCTGAAAATCAATTTTCAGGAGTTGAAGGCAGGCTTTTCGCGTGGCTTTTTTCGCCGCTTTTTACTGCCGATCAATCTCTCGATGATGGTTTACACTGTTTTGGTTACGGCCTTTTTGATGCTGCGTGAAAGCTTTTCTTGGGCGGACAGCCTTCGGGGACAGCTGAATAATCTCTATATCATTATCTTTTTCGTGGTGCTTTTATATATCAATGCCGTTTCCAAGGAAAGACTGGAAGCGGAAGTGCTGGAGCAAAAGGATAGTGAGCTAAAGGCGCTTTCCGAATACAGTCATCATGTGGAGGAGTTATACGGAGAGATTCGCAGTTTTCGCCATGACTATATGAATATCTTAACCAGCTTGAAGCTGGGAATTGAGCGGAAAGACTTTGACAGCATTCAAAACATTTACAATACGGTTCTAAAGGACAGCGGAAAGCCCTTTTATAGCAGTAAATTTGACCTTGCAAAATTAAGCCGGATTGAAAATGATGCGGTAAAAAGTATCTTATCCGCGAAGCTCCTGGAGGCCCAGAGTAAGGGGATAGAGACTTCTGTGGAGATAGAAGAAGAGATTTATGATTTTCAAATCGAGCTGCTGGATTTCATCAAGATTCTTTCTATTCTTTGTGACAATGCCATAGAGGGATGTCTTACTGCTGAAGATCCGAAAATCGCTATCGCCTTGATACGTGAGGAGAGAACCCTCATTTTGGTGGTGGAAAACAGCACAGAGGCGGAAAAACTGGAGCTCTCTCCTATTTTCGATAAGGGGTATTCCTCTAAGGGGGAAGGCAGAGGACTTGGTCTTTATAACGTGCATACGATTCTGGAAAAATATCCGAAATCTCTAATCAGTACCCGCAGCGCCAATCATCTTTTTTCTCAAACCATTCAGTTTTGCAAATAGACCTTGGATATTTGGATAAGGTGGCTTCCTACGGCCTCCTTCCTGTCCTGAATAAAAATTCGGGACTGATGAAGTCACAATTTGTGATTTCACGATTCCAAGCTCTTCTTTTGTCAGCTGAAACATAAAATCAGCCGGGAAGCGCCCTATATTGCGCTTTACTTGTTTTTAGTAAGCTTTTTTTTAGAAAATTACCGTTCACGACAAAAGAATTACCGTTCGCGACAAGCTTATTTTCTCTTCCGGCATACGTTCTATAATGAGCCTCGTAAACAAAAAAGAAAGGGAGGTTCACTTAGATGTTTAGAGTAGATGAAATCAAGAAGTCCTTTAAAAATAAAGAGGTACTAAAAGGTGTTTCCTTCTCCATAGAAGAAGGAGAGAAGGTCGCTTTACTGGGGAATAACGGAGCAGGAAAAAGCACGCTGATGAAAATCATTGCCGGTCAGCTGGAGGCAAATTCCGGTACTGTGAACACGGCGCTGGATTATCAGACAGAAATCGGTATGATGCCCCAGGGCGATATTTTGATCGAGGATTTGACGGTTTCAGATTTAGTACAGTTAAAAAGTGCGATGAATCGAATCTCGATAGATTTGGATACTGCCTTGGAAAAGGTTTCCTTGCAGGATTTTAAAAAGCAATATGTGGGCGGTCTTTCCGGCGGGCAAAAGAGGAGACTTTCCTTACTGCTCAGCATTTTAAATTCTCCGAAGCTTATTTTTCTGGATGAGCCAACCACCGGAATGGACCTGGAATCCGTAGACCGGTTTTGGAAGCTTCTGGAGAAGGAAAAATATACTTCCGTGATTGTTACCCATGATTTTAACCAGATCGATCATTTCTTTACAAAGGTGATGATTTTAAAGAATGGACGAATTGCTGCAACGGAATCCGTAGAAGAGATTCACCGGCAGGGGAAAACGATTGAAGAGTTTTATAGAGAAAAGGTTGAAAAGGAGGCCTAAAAATGATTAGTATGATTCAATTAAAGCAGGTGTTACGAAACAGAAGATTTGTCTTATTTACGATCCTTCTTCCGCTGGCTTGGTATATGTTCTTATACAATATTCAGGCGGATATGCTGCCGAATATTATGCTGGGGATTGCCGTGTTTATCGGTATCATCGGAAACAGTCTGGCAACCTTTAGCAAAAGAATCTCCTCCGATATCGGCTTTTATTCCTTTGAATCCCGATTTTCCAACTACAGCATAAAAAATTATCTTTTGAGCCAATGCTTAGTACAAATCGTGTTAAATACCTTGATTTTTGTTGTGGTTTTAGGCGTTGCGACGATATTTGCAAAATTCCCGATTAACGGAAAGCTGGGAATTCAGTTTTTCTTATTGACTGTCATGGGCATTTACTTCAGTATTATCGGCTTTGTACTTGGGGTGAGATTGGATGCCAAACTCATCGATACAGTGGGATTTCCGGTCATTATTCTGGCAGCTTTGACCATTATGCCCTTCG
>NZ_DBHIGR010000230.1:0-2730 GCF_057249185.1 Oribacterium sp. | reverse complement strand
CTTTTGATTTTAAATGGAATGGGGCTAGTTTCCGGTCCTTATAGCTTTCTGAAAATCCGTGAGCAGTCTGTAGGAAAAACCATTTTTTGGATTGTGGCAATCTTACTTGGAAATGCCCTGCTTGCTTTGGCTTTACAGAAGGGAAAGAATTTATTTTCCGATAACAAAAAACTCCTCACCCGATAGGGTATGAGGAGTTTTTTGTTGCGTTTGTTATGCAAGACGCAGGGTATCCATATTTTGCTTCCGAAGGATAGGATAAAGTCCCATATAAACAAAGACGGAAACGATGGTGGAAGTGATGGCATTGATTCCGGTAGCAAAGAGGCTAAACTTAAAGGAAAGTTCAGCGGCAGGCTTTCCAAGAATTAACAGCTTGTAGGCATAGCCGATGGTGGGATCCATAATGACATTGGCAAAAAGTCCGGATGCGGCGGCAAGAAGAACCCATTTAAAAATCTTCTTTCTATCGTGGGATTCTTGAATCTTCCCAAGCTTATGGGCTACAAAGCCAACCACAAGACCGATAATCGTTTTACAAACCAGAGTCTCCGGGGCATAAATCAGATAAACCGGATCCAGCACATCTCCGATGGCCATGCCGATGGCACCGGCTATTCCGCCTAAGGGACCGCCCAATACCAGTGCGGCAACGACAACAACCGCATTTCCCAAGTGGATAGAAGTGGCATCGGTTCCGATGGGAATCTTAATCTGTAAAAAGGTGAAAATAGCGTAGGATAATGCCGCAAATAAAGCGGCAAGAGCTAATCTTTGTGTTTTTTGCTTCATAATTGCCTCCTCATGTATCGTGTACTGCTATCGAGCATAGGGCAATTCTGAACTTATAAAAATATCCAATTTAAAAGAAAAATATAAGACCAGAATAGAGCTATAATTGCATTTGAAGCTATTGGTATTACTATGTTTTTGTTTTAATGACAAGTAAACCTTTATCGGCATAGAGGGAACAGTGAGAAAAGCATTTGCTATAAACAGAAACTATAGCCAAATCCAAAACTCTTGTATTATACAGGGATTTCAGAAAATGCTAGTATAGCTCCAGCAAGAAAAACTTTTGCAAGTAAGTAAGAAGCAGCAAGATGTAAGTAAGAAGTAGCAAGATGTAAACAAAAAGTAGCAAGAAAGAAGCTGAAGGAAAGCTTCCGAAAAAAAGTTTTAAACCATCGGAAAGCTTGTGTAGAGTATAAGGAGGAAAATAAAATGGGAGTTAAGAAGAGAAACGAGAGAAATTTTGGATTTGATACTAAGGCGATTCATGTAGGACAGGAGCAGGCGGATCCGGCAACCGGAGCAAGAGCGGTACCAATCTACCAGACCACATCCTATGTTTTCGATAATTCCGATCATGCAGCAGATCGTTTTGCTTTAAGAAATGCCGGAAACATTTACGGACGTTTAACCAACCCCACCCAGGGAGTTCTGGAAGCCAGAGTAGCGGCTTTAGAGGGCGGTGTAGCAGCTCTCGCTGTAGCTTCCGGTGCAGCAGCGGTTACTTATGCTTTTAAGGCTATTGCCCACAAGGGAGACCACATTGTCAGTGCAAAGAATATCTACGGAGGAACCTATAACTTCTTAAAGCATACCTTCCCGGAGTTCGGTGTGGAAACTACCTTCGTTTCTCCCACAGACTTAGTTGAGGCGGAGAAGGCTATTCAGGAAAATACCAAGGCACTCTACATTGAGTCCTTAGGAAATCCAAACGGAGATGCTATTGATATTGAGGCTTGGGCAAATCTTGCCCATAAGCATGGTCTTCCCTTGATTGTGGACAATACCTTTGCAACCCCTTATCTGATTCGTCCTATCGAGTACGGTGCAGATATCGTGGTGCATTCCGCAACAAAGTTTATCGGCGGACACGGTTCTTCCTTAGGAGGATTAGTGGTAGATGCCGGAAAATTCGACTGGGCTAAGAGCAAGAAGTGGCCATGGCTTACCGAGCCGAACCCTTCCTACCACGGCGTACGTTTTGCGGTAGATACAGCCCCTGCGGTAATCGCAACCTATCTTCGTGCCATTACCATCCGTGATGAGGGAGCGGCAATTTCTCCCTTCAACGCCTGGGTATTGATTCAGGGATTGGAGAGCCTTGCTCTTCGTGTAGAGCGTCATAGAGACAATGCTTTAAAGGTTGTGGAATATTTAAAGAAGCATCCGAAGGTGGAATCCGTTTCTCACCCTGCAGCATCCACAGATCCCGCTCAGCAGGCTCTTTATAAGAAATACCTGCCAAACGGCGGCGGCTCCATTTTCACCTTTACGGTAAAGGGAAATGAAAGAACTGCTAAGGATTTCATCGATAATCTGGAGTTGTTCTCCTTATTGGCAAATGTAGCAGATGTAAAGTCTTTGGCGATTCACCCGGCATCCACCACCCACTCCGAGGGAACCAAGGAGGAGCTTCTGGCACAGGGAATTCAGGAGAACTCCGTACGTCTTTCCATCGGTATTGAAAATGTGGAGGATATTATTGAAGATTTAGAGGAAGCATTTAAGGCAATCTAAGCTAGGTTTCCTTATAATAGTAGAAAAGCAAAAACTATAGAAGAAATCTAAAAACTAAAGTTTTTTAGTAGGGTTGATAAACCGACATGGCTTGGAAGAAAGCTTTGTAAAAAGGAAGAGGCAGATGGTAGAAAAACACCATCTGCCTTTGCTTGTGCGCCTAGCGGCGCACGTTTCTAACGGGTTAAAGTCCCGAATCCG
>NZ_DBHIGR010000229.1:0-2745 GCF_057249185.1 Oribacterium sp. | reverse complement strand
CAGAAAGTATATTTTATAACATATATTTCAGAATCTATATTTCAGAATCTATATTGTAGAACATATATTTTGAAAAACGCCAAAAAACTCGACAATAATGAAAAACTGCGATAAAATAGCTAAAAATGATTTTTAAAGCAAGGGAGTTTTTATGAGAGGATACACAATTTTACAGTGGCTGACTTTCTTTATGCTGTATTGCATCCTGGGTTGGTGCTTCGAGTCTTCTTACTGCTCTCTGAAATCCGGTCATTTACAGAATAGAGGATTTTGCCATGGACCCTGGATTCCCTTGTATGGTGTGGGATCCTGCCTTTTGGTCTTCTTCGCTCATGGACATGAGGGGCATTTCCTCTATCTTTTTTTGCTTGGATTTTTCGGCGGAACGGCATTGGAACTTATCACCGGTCTTCTGATGAATCATATCTTCCACATGCGCTGGTGGGATTATTCTCAGAATCCTTTGAACTTTCGTGGTTACATCTGCTTTTTTGCTTCAATCGGCTGGGGATTGATGGCGATTTTTTTAATGCAGGTGGTGCATAAATTTGTTTCCTCCATTCCGGCAGATTGGAGCTATCTTACCTTCGTGGTGATAGACACCATGCTCTATACCCTTTTTGTGGAAGATGTGGTATTCTCCGTCATCGCGGCTCTGGAGCTTCGGGAGCGTCTGGGAAGACTGGCGAGAAATTCCGAAGAGATTCAGAACCTGCGGCGTTCCATCGGAGAGCTTTACGACCGCATCGGTGAAGCCAAGCAGGAGTGGGAGCAGGGAGCGGAAGAGCTCAGAAACGTACAGCAAAAGGAAGGCAATGTGGCTGCCGTGAAATATGTGATGGAGTCCGGCGTTTCCCTGGCGAAAAATACGGTTAGCCAGGCGGCCAGCAATACCATCAGTACAGCAAGCCTTGCGGCGGATACCGCAAAGGGCGCTGTGGGACAGGCAGCCAGCAGTGTAAAGGAATCCGCCGGGAATCTGAAAGAATCTGCCGGTGCTCTTCTTAAAGGACTCTTAAAGGATAAGGAAAGAATGGAGGAGGAGCTTGCGGTTTTGGAAGACGGAGGAAATGCAGAAAGTGGAAAGATGCATTGGTGGACCAAAACCATGCTCAGAAATAACCCGGATGCGGTTTCTAAGGAAGCAGGATTTACTGCCTTAAAGGAAGCGGCATTAAAAAAGCAAAAGAAGGATAGTCGGACAGAAGAAAGGCAAAAAAGATAATATAGAAAGAATAGAGTTAAGACGAGCAAGAACCAGCAAACAAGAACCAGCAAACAAGAACCAGCAAACAAAAACAAGTAAGTCAACAATAGCAAATAGGGAGCAAAGTAGTAAGCAATACAGTACAAGCAAAAGAGCGTGCTCTTTGGGAGGAAATATGGCACTGGCAAAGACAATGGAACCCCTTTTACAAGGAAATTCCGCAATTCGAAAGATGTTTGAACTGGGACAGGAAATGGCCAAGAAGTACGGCAAAGAAAATGTCTATGATTTCAGTCTGGGAAATCCTGTGGCTCCTGTGCCCTATGAGGTGAAAAATGCCATAATCAGCCTACTGGAAAACCAGGATCCCCACGAGATTCACGGTTATATGAAAAATGCCGGCTATGATGAGGTGCGGGAACAGATTGCAAGGCATCTGACAAGACGTTTTAAACTGCCCTATGAGAAGGAGCAGATTCTCCTCTGTGCCGGAGCGGCAGGAGGCTTAAATGTCTTGATGCGTTGTCTTTTGGACGAAGAGGATGAGGTGCTTTGCTTTGCCCCCTATTTTACGGAGTACAATGCCTACGTTTCCCACTACAAGGGAAAGCTTACCGTAGTTCCGGTGAAGGAAGATAATTTTTCTCTGGATATCGGCATGGCAGACCGTCTGATCCGCAGAAAAACCAAGGCGGTGATTTTAAACAACCCCAACAATCCCAGTGGTGTGGTGTATAAGGAAGAAGAGCTGAAGGCCTTGGCGGAGATGCTGAGAGAGGCGGAGGAAAGGGTGGGGCATCCCATTTACCTGATTTGTGATGAGCCTTACCGGGAACTGGTTTATGATGACAGAACTGTGCCCTTTATGCCCGGCCTTTATCACAACAGCATTTATCTTTATTCCTTCTCCAAAACCCTTTCCATCCCGGGAGAGAGAATCGGCTACCTGGCTATCGGGGCAGATGTGGAGGAAGGAGAAAAGCTGATGCGGGCTGCTACGATTGCCGGAAGAACCCTGGGCTTTGTGAATGCCCCGTCTCTTTTCCAAAAGGTGATTTCCGAATGTCTGGAAGTGAAGGTGGATGTGGGATTTTATGACAGAAATCGTCGTCTTCTGTATACGGAGCTTACGGAAATGGGATTTTCCTGTCTGCCGCCGGAGGGTGCTTTTTATCTTTTGATGAAGTCTCCCTTGGAGGATACGGAGGCCTTCCAGAAGATGGCGGAAGAAGAGCATATCATTATGGTGCCTACTGACGGCTTCGGCTTACCCGGCTATTTCCGCCTGTCCTACTGCATTCCTTTTGAAAGCATTGAAAGCTCCCTGCCTGCTTTTCGGGCTTTGTGGGAGAAGGTGAAGCATCGTAAGGAGACGGATGCAGAGCAGAAAGATAGCGATGTAAAAAATCAAAAAGTTTTATAAGCGATATAGGCATGAAATCGAGCACGCTCCCGCTAAGCTTGCTCTGAAGCAGTGTGGGTATATAAATGGGGCACGCTCTCGCTAGCCTCGCCTCGTAGCGGTACTAACTTCAAGC
>NZ_DBHIGR010000228.1:1314-2766 GCF_057249185.1 Oribacterium sp. | reverse complement strand
AGCGACTAATCTAAAGTCTCATTTTAGATTAGTCGCCGTATAAAGTCTTGTTTTGTTTAAGATATTTTCAGATTATTTTTCGGATGTCTAAAAATCACTCCATTTTCATACAAAAGCCTTCTGCCGGAGTTCCTAGCTATAGCATCTTCACCATTTCTTCAAGAGGTCTATACTTCTCATGCATCGGTGCCGGCATTGCGTCATCCGCAGCATAGCCTAGAGGCATCAGGCATACCAGCTTTACAGACTTTGGCAAATGAAATACTTCTGCCGTCTCAGTATTTGGGAACCCATCCACCCATACAGAGCCCAGTCCCAGCTCCGCCGCCTCAAGCATCATATGATCAGCCACAATGGAGGCATCCTGCTGACCGGATAGAATTCCCTCTTCCATTTCATTCCGATATTGCTCGGACTCCTCATAGCCAATCATCAGAATCGTTGGCGCATTGTACGCACATCTGGTAAGGGAACGAAGCTTTTCAATTCCTTCCGTACTTTGCACAACATAAATTCTGGCAGACTGCTTGTTTCTGGCACTGGGTGCGATATGCGCCGCCTCTAAAATCTTATCCAGCTTATCTTTTTCTATCTGCCTCTCGCTATAATTACGAACAGAGTAACGACTCTTTGCCAGTGTTATATAATCCATGATTTTCTCCCTCTTTTCTTCCTACTATATTTTGTTCTGTTCTATGCGTTCATCTCTGTTGGATATCATTATTTCTTACCAACTTGACGTTGCTATCTTAAACAGTTAATATACTTCCAGCTAGAATGCACTTTTTAGTAAGATACTCACTTTTCAGTAATATACTTACTTTTTAGAAACCATGATAAAGTCTTGATTTTATTGACTTTTTCTACGAATTTCCGGAAGAATTTGGAGCAAAAAAATGACAAAAAAAATTTCAAATTCAGAAAAATTGTTTCATTGTCCTGTAGAGGCAACGCTCTCTCAGATTGGCGGAAAGTACAAAATGATTATCCTTTGCCATCTCATCCACGATGGAACCTTGCGATATAATGAGCTACAAAAATATATTCCTCAAGCCACCGCCAAAATGTTGACACAGCAGCTTAAGGAATTAGAACATGACGGAATAATCCATAGGAAAGTCTACCCTGTGATTCCGCCCAAAACCGAATATTCCCTTACGGAGAGAGGAAAAACCCTTACAGACATTATCCATTCCATGCGGGACTGGGGACGCAAGTATATGGCCGGAAGCTTTGAAGAATAAGGCAGAATTACCGCCTGTAAGTAGCTTGTTTTTGGACTGTAAATAAATTTTATGCCTTCTCCATTTCCATAAAAAGAGCAGTTAAAGCCCTGTAATCCAGATACTGCACTCCTTCCTTTCCCTCCTGAATCATGCCTGCCAGCCTACTCTTATAATAACAGTCCATCGCCTCTTCTAAAGATAAATGCAACTCTTTTGCAATATTCTG
>NZ_DBHIGR010000228.1:0-1214 GCF_057249185.1 Oribacterium sp. | reverse complement strand
AGATATTCTTCAATATCTTTCACAACAAAATCAGTACTCTGTGTATGTAAAATATCATAATTCGGAATCAGGTAATGATTAAGACAGCCACTCTGTTTTAAAGCAAAATATACCTGTGCAGCCGTCTTCCTCCAACGATTTGCGCAGGCATGAATCATATAAATAACAAAAGAAAAGATTTCCGAACTCAAAATTTCCTCCTTAAATAAACTAACAAAATAGAAGAATAAAACATAGAAACTATCGGAATAATACTATCTAGTATACATTCTTTAGTGATGTTTTGAACACTTCGTTTTTTGTTCACTTCATTATTCTTGATACTTCCACAACTTCTTTTTAGAGCCTTCTCTTTAGGGAACTTTTCGATACTAAGCGGTAGCCAGAAGTTCCCTAAAGTTCAATGCTTTTTCCTATCTCTTTCACTCTCGACTCCTCAACATTTCTGCAATCTTATCAAAGGTATTTCCGTTTCGAATCGTAATTTGCTTGTAGAAATCCTGCTTCATGAGTTTTTTATGGTAGGTGGTTTTTAGATATTCCGCCTCATCCATTTTCCCCCAAAATACAGCCTGTTTCCCGACATGTACTTTCTCATTGTAAAATGTAGCGTTCTCTATAAAGTGAAGAATATCAGACTTATCCATAGTACAGGAATAAAACAAAACATCTCTTCTTGCCAACGCCTCTTCCCACCAAGCCGGTAATGCCGCTTGTTCTTCCAGATACTCTTCTTTAGTAAGCAATGCAAAGGGGATAGAAAAATCGTAGTTTGTTTCTAAGACTTTTCTTATCTTTAAGATACAAGCCTCACGACTTTCCGCACTACTGAAAAACAGATTGCCACTATTGATATAGGACTCCGGATTTTCAAAGCCTGCAAGGAATAAAGCTTCTTTTAACGCACTCATAGAAACTTTATTCTTACCGCCCACATTGACGCCCCGAAGGAAAAGTATATATTGCAAGAAACTGCCTCCTTAATTTTAGTGTTTCTTCTTCCATAACGACCCCAGCAAGATACCGATTGCAGAGATTATTGCTCCAACTACAATCATTCCCCAGTCCGGGGCATTGATCTTGTTAGCGGCAATGTTGTTTGCCATTTTAAATGTACCATATTCAGCCAGCATATACATTAGGCCAAAGAAAAGGGTAGATCCCCATTTTCCTTTTCCCCAAAAGTCATTTTTCCCAATCAGCACGGACTCAAC
>NZ_DBHIGR010000227.1:0-2831 GCF_057249185.1 Oribacterium sp. | reverse complement strand
TTGCTTTTGCTTCTCAGTAATTTAGGATTTTGCGGAATAGTGGGAGAGGGACTTTCACAGGGACTTGTATTTTTATTCGGGTCCTTCAGTGTTCTTTTTCCCTTTGTCTTATTTTTTCTTGTTGCCTTTACCATGGCAAATCGAAACAATCCGATGATTATGAGGAAGATTCCTTTTATTTGCTTCTTGTATATTTTTCTGGGAGCTTTTCTTCCTGTACTTATTTTCGGAAAGAGTATTCCGGAAGATTTAACGGATTTATTGACCGAAGGGGGAGTACTACCCGGTATTTTTCTTTTGTTTTTAAAGCAGTTTCTAGGTAGCCTGGGAGCCATGATTGTGCTGTTTTTCGCTATTTTATTATGCTTGGTGATGATTACCGAAAAGCCCCTGATGAGCCTCTTTGCTTTATTTTCCGTGCAGACTGCGGAAAAGGCGGGAAGAAGGGCGAAAAGCGATTTACAGAGAATTTCTCAAACTGCCAGAGAAGCTTTGGAGGAAAGAAGATTTAGACGGGAAGAGAGAGAGGCGGATTTTCAAACCACCGACTTTCATTTGGAAGATTTTAAGGAAGAGAGGGAAGTTTCTCCTTTAGAGGCGGAAGAAAATAAGGAGAAGGAAGCGCTCCGTTCCGACTTACTGAGTGTTAAGGAAGAACTGGATTTAATAAACAGTAAGAAGGAAGACTGGAAAGAGGACTCCTTTACGGTGGAAGGCTTATCAGATTCTTCGGAAGTGGAAGAGCTTTTCCCGGAGAATTCTTCGGAGATAGACGCAGTTCCAAAGGTAAAGTCTTTGAAAAAACAGTCTATGAAAGAAGAGCCTTTGGACGAGGAAGCCTTGGACGAAGAGGAGCTGAAGAAGCGTCTTTTACAGGGAGACCCGTCCTCCAGAGTGGTCTACACCGCCGATGGCAGAAGAATTGCTTCCGATAATGAAAACTTACAAAAGCGTATTCAGGAAAAGAAAGAGGAAGAATTAACAGTGGATTCCGTTCCGGAAAAGACTGCAAAACCCTATGTGTTCCCCCCGCTCTCCCTCTTGAAGCGTTCCCATAGTCAGGAAGAGGAAAAACGAAGCGAGATCGAGAAAAATGCCCAGACCTTGAAGGAAACCCTAAAGAGCTTCGGCATTACCGTAAGCATCAGTAATGTTTCCGTAGGTCCCTCCGTTACCCGTTACGAGCTGCAACCGGAGCAGGGGGTAAAATTAGCTAAGATTGTATCCTTAAGCAATGATATTAAGATGCGCTTGGCGGCGGCGGATATCCGAATTGAAGCGCCTATTCCGGGAAAGTCTGCGGTAGGAATTGAAGTTCCCAATAAAAACAGCCAGGTAGTATATTTGGGAGATATTCTGTCTTCTCCCGCCTTTCAGGAAAACAAGATGAAACTGGCCTTTGGTGTGGGAAAAGACATTGGAGGCAAGGTGGTGGTAACGGATATTGCAAAGATGCCTCACTTACTGGTGGCAGGAGCTACGGGAGCGGGAAAATCCGTTTCCATCAACACCCTGATTATGTCCATACTCTATCGCTACAGTCCGGAAGAGGTCAGGATGATTATGGTGGATCCTAAGGTGGTGGAGCTTCAGGTATATAACGGCATTCCTCATTTGCTTATTCCGGTGGTTACGGATCCGAAAAAGGCTGCTGCGGCATTGAACTGGGCTGTGGCGGAGATGACAAGTCGCTATAAGAAATTTGCCGCTTACGGTGTAAGAGACTTATCCGGCTACAACGAAAAAATACGTGGCCTTAGCGAGGAAGAAAGAGAGAAGGAGGGACTTTCCGTTCTTCCCCAGATTTTAATCATTATTGATGAGCTTGCGGATTTGATGATGGTATCGGCGTCGGAAGTGGAGGATGCTATTGTCCGATTGACTCAGCTGGCAAGAGCCTGCGGAATGCATTTGATTATTGCTACCCAAAGACCTTCCGTCAATGTCATAACGGGACTGATTAAGGCAAATGTTCCTTCCCGTATTGCCTTTTCCGTAAGTAGCGGAGTGGATTCCCGTACCATTATCGACATGAATGGAGCGGAAAAGCTTCTGGGAAAGGGAGATATGCTTTTCTTCCCTCAGAATTTACCCAAGCCTATCCGAGTACAGGGAGCCTTTGTATCGGATGAAGAGGTGGCTAAGGTCACGGAATTTTTAAAGTCTCAAGGAGAAGCGGAGTATAACCATTCCATCTCTAAGAGCCTGGAAAAGGAAGCCACGGAAGAGACGGGAGGAAGTCAAAGCGATAGAGACGAGCTTTTTGCGGAGGCCGGATCACTGGTGATTGAAACGGACAAGGCAAGTATCGGCTTTTTACAAAGAAAATTCCGCATCGGTTTTAATCGGGCGGCAAGGATAATGGACCAGTTGGCTGCGGAACATGTCGTTGGAGAGGAGGAAGGCACCAAGGCCAGAAAGGTTTTAATGAACATGGAAGAATTTGAGGAGTTACTGTCTACAGAAAGGATGGAGTAAATGAAATCAGATTTAGAAATTGCTCACGAGGTAACACTGAAACCAATTGCTTTAGTGGCTAGAAATTATGGGATTTCCGAAGAGAATCTGGAACTCTACGGAAAGTATAAAGCAAAATTATCCCAAAGCTTTTGCTCTGCTCAGGAAGGAAAGCAGAAGGGAAAATTGATTCTGGTTACCGCCACCAATCCCACGCCCTTAGGAGAGGGCAAGACCACAGTATCTATCGGCTTAAATGATGCGTTGAACCGTTTAGGAAAGAAGAGCATTGTGGCATTAAGAGAGCCCAGCCTTGGACCATGCTTTGGTGTAAAGGGTGGTGCAGCAGGAGGCGGATATGCTCAGGTTGCTCC
>NZ_DBHIGR010000226.1:0-2841 GCF_057249185.1 Oribacterium sp. | reverse complement strand
CCTATCGGGTTATTGACGATAAGTTGGTGACTGTACACGTTTCCGCGCGTATCTTTTAAAAATACACACGCCGCACCCGCTGCTTGGTGCTTAGATTGTAGTACAGTGACCTGCCGTCAGTTTCAAAACTTGACATTCGCTCCAGAAAGCTCTCTGTAGAAACTTATACATTACTGCTTTCATTTCTATAGTAATCTTTTCCTTCAACGCTATCATGCCACAGCTGTACTAAAATACCATATCCCCGGGTAGAAAGCAAGATTTATCCCGCTTTTTTTGCACAAAATCAAAAACATGAGAAAAACCTCTTATCGTCACGAATCCTTGTTTTCGGATTCAATTCCACGCTTCCGTGCGTGTCGCATAAGTATAATAGAAAAAAGAAGTCTTGTAAAGACTTCTTTCACTTGTCAGCCGATATTTGCCTCAAAAAATTCTCCGTATAGTCCTGTGTTCCATCCGGCTCAATCCACATCGCTTCCACATCCGCTCCGCTATCCTGAATCTTCTTCAGAAGCTCTTTTCCCTCTTCCACATCCAGAATAAAAAGAGCCGTAGAAAGCCCATCCGCAAGGCCGGAATCCTTGGTCAAAATGCTTACGGAACGGTGGCGGTCAGCCGGCATCCCTGTTCTCGGGTCCACGATATGGGCATAGCGCTTACCGTTCACTACATAAAAACGCTCGTAATCTCCGCTGGTGACCAAAGAAGTATCTTCAATTTCTCCTGCTACTGCAAACTGTTCTTCATCCTGTCCATCCACATAAAAGGGATTTTCCACGGGGCAAACCCAGCGTTTTCCGTCTCCTCTTTTTCCGATAGCCCGGAGGTTTCCGCCGATATTCAGTAAATAATGCTTGGCACCGGCTTCTTCCAGAAGCTCTGCGGCCCTTTCCACGGACCAGCCCTTGGCAATACCGCCTACATCCAGCTTAAGCTCAGGATCTTGAAAATACACGGTGGAGTTTTCTTCATCCAAAATTAAATCCTCAATATTACAATGTTTGGACGCCTCCAAAAGAGCAGTTTCCTCCGGAAGACTTGCATTTTCCGGATTGGCAATGCCTGCCTCCCGGTAATCGTGCCAGATTCGCAGCACTGCCCCGTAGGCAATATTTACCTCTCCATCGGTCTTTTCATAAATTTCCTTTCCGAACTTCAGTAAGGCCATTATCTCCGGATCCACCTTTACCGGAGCAGTGCCGGCATTTTCATTCACATACTTTAAGTTCTGTACTCCGGGATAATCGTCATACACATCAAAAAGCTGATGGAGCTCCTGCAGGCGCTTATGCACTGCCTTAAAGTTTTTCTGAAAATCACCTTCATTGCCCTCGTAGCCGATGACCAGAGAAACCGTATCAAAGACATCCATAAACTGGTCCTGATAGCGATTCTTCTTTCCGCAGCCGCTAAGAAGAAGGCAGACACTGAGGACAAGGCAAGCGCCAAGGGCAAGACAGGACTTTCGAAGGCGTAAAACAGAAAAAGAAGCATGAGGAAATGTCTTTTTAGTGCTCACGATACAAAATCCCCTCTTCCTCTTTGTGACGGGCAAACCATGTCTTTACATAGGGGCAGGTGGGAAGAATTTTTCCGCCCTGTCCCTTAACCTCTGCAATAGCTTTTTCCACCAAGGTTCCTGCAATCCCCTGTCCTCGGAGAGAGGGGTCCACAAAGGTATGGTCAAACTCATAGACCTTTTCCTCTTCTATATAATAAGGAAAAGTTATTTCCGCCAGTACTTTTCCGGCCTCTTCATAGCGAATCTGATGCTTCTCTATTTTCCATTCCATAAACTGCTCCTTTCTAAAAAACAGCAAAACCGCTCTTCGGTTTAGCCTTTAAATCCATTTTTCAACAAGAAAAAATAAAGATGTCTTCTGTAACAAAGTTAGTTTACTATAACATTTTTTCTTCACAAAAAAAAGCTTCACTTTCCTCCAACAGAACTGAACTGTTCTCCCCGCAGATTAAACCAGTCTGCATTATGGAAAAGAAGCTTTTTTCTATTTTTAGCATTCTCTATGATTTATACGGAAATAACTTAAGCTCTCCTTTATTATATTCTCCCAAATATACTTCGTGTATGCTTTGATAGCCCTGCTTTTTCAATTCTTCTTGAAGCCATTCCTTGTCTTTTTCGATAATGGTCAGAATGTTTTTCTGAAGGTGTCCATCGGTAATCAGGGGAAATTTTGGATTTTCCTCTCCGTATTTTACGATAATTAACTGTCCGTTCTGCTCACAAACAGCCCTTTTCACCTCCGTTACGGAATATACCCGATTGGTTCGTAATTTAAAGGAGAGATCATGGGCGGAAAGTCCCAGCTTTTTACAGTTGTCATAGAGAATAGCCCCCTCATCCACTACGGGAAGGGCAATACCGTCCAGGATCTGCTTCATTTTCACGTTGTGCATCTTCACGTAGCGAAGAAGCAGAACCAGACCGCACCAAATCGCCAGTATCGCCAGATACTCCCAGATCTTGATGTTGTCGTTATAAATTACACCGCCGATAATACCACCCAATACATAGTTTTGCACCGCATCGGAGGCTGTACTGGGTGCCAGATTACCTTTTCCTGAGATGTTAATGACAAAAATCAAAGCCAAAAAGCCGATAAATAACTTTTCCGCTACTAAAATGAATTCCTGCATCCTCTTGCCTCCTAAACGTTTAAAAAAGCCGGGAAAGAAAAATGCTCTCTACGCGCTTTCCTTTCCCGGCCTATCCCGGAGATAGAGAGATTTGAACTCTCGCGCCGGTTTCCCGACCTACCGCATTTCGAGTGCGGACCCTTCAACCACTTGGGTATATCTCCTGATTTTTTGTAAAAA
>NZ_DBHIGR010000225.1:0-2875 GCF_057249185.1 Oribacterium sp. | reverse complement strand
CCGTGTACTTCAAGTACTGATTAACAGTATTCTTCAATACTTTGCCATTAATGCAATCGTCTTGCTGTTTGAAAAACGCAAAATTTTTCATGCTATAGCAAACTAAAACATTTATAATACAGAGTAACGAATGCAGTGCTGTTCATTGCTTTCGCTACTCTGTTTTTCTATGGGAAGAATTTGTTCTTTATATAAGGAGGATAATTTTAAAATGACTTGGGAAGAATGTATGGAGACTCTTGGGGTAAACGATTGGTACGGTTGTAAAATGGGTCTTCAACCAACCAGAAATTTATTAAAAAAATGTGGAAATCCGGAAAATAAGCTTCGATTTATCCATATTGCCGGCTCCAACGGAAAAGGTTCCGTCGCGAAAAGCCTGCAACAGATTTTAAGTCTTTCGGGTTATAAAACCGGGATGTATATTTCCCCTCATATAGAAATCATGAATGAACGCTACACCATTGACGGAGAAATGATTTCCGATGAGGATTTAAAAAGACTTTGTCTAAAAATGCGGGAGCTAAGCGAAAGCTTGGAAGAGGAGAAACCCAATTCCTTTGAAATGCTGACTGCCCTGGCCTTTTGTTATTTTCTGGAAAAGGGTGTAGATTATGTGGTCCTGGAGGTAGGTCTTGGAGGACGACTGGATGCCACCAATGTTATTCCCCATAAAGAATTGTCCGTTATAGCCCATATCGGTTTGGAACACACCGCTATTTTGGGAGATACTCTGGAAGAAATCGCCCGTGAAAAGGGTGGTATTATTGCAAAAGATACTCCTGTGGTATTAATGCATCAGAAGCCTGAGGTCATGGAAGAGATTCGAAGAATTTGCAAAGAGAAAAATGCCAAGCTACATATTACCAATCCCAAATATTTTCATTCCTATTCCTTCCATATTGACAACGGCTACCAATACTTTTCCTATCGTGAGAGACATGAATATGCATTGTCCTTACTGGGGGATTATCAATTGGACAATGCCATGGTCATCTGTGATGCGATAGACTGTCTGAAGGAAAGGGGCATTTCCATTCCTGAGGATTGCGTAAAGCAGGGGCTTATGACGGTTACATGGCCGGGACGATTTGAAATTCTAAAAAAACGTCCTTTGATTATTCTTGATGGAGCCCACAATCCCCAGGCGGTAAACAGTTTGGTGCGCTCTATAGAAATGCTTTTTCCGAACTACAAGAAGAGAATCTTCTTTTCCGTTATGGCGGATAAGGATTATATGACCATGTTGGAGCTCTTAAAAACCAATACTCTAAGCTTTAGTTTCTTCCAGGTGGAGACACACCGAGGACAGTCTCCGGAGATTTTAAAGAAGGAATGGCAGGAACATTTCAGTGGTGAAATTTATTGTCCCAACACCTTGGAAGAAGGTCTGGAATGGAATCTGAATGCAGTAAAAAAAGAAGAAGAGAAAACTCTCCTTCTTTGTCTGGGTTCCTTGTATCAGGTAGGTCAGATTAGAAATTTCTTTAGAAACTATTATAGCTCCCACTAGGACATCCTATTCGGTTTAGCCAAGAAAGTAAGTTCTAAGAAAAAGCAGTCTTAGGAATCTTACTCCTCTTCCCATTCCTCCTCTTCATCTACATAGATGGAGGGAAAATATCCCGCCTTACAATACTCTTCTCCTTCTTCATTTTCCAAGAGGGAGAAGCTTTTTTTTGCTTCGGGAAGTCTGTTCATATCCTTAACGTAGTAGAGGCACAGCGTATCTCCCTCTAAGTCCATGGAAGGAATCTTTCTTTGGAAAAAGCTTAAAATTTCCCAGGTACTTAATTCACTATCATAGCCCAACGCCAAAAGAAGATCTTTGCTTTCCGATCTTCGAAAATAGCACTTTGCCATGGCTCCTACTGTATTTTCTCCGAAGCTTTCCATATAAGCCAACTGTAGCTCCTGCTCCGGAATCTCCTCGCCCCCATCCAAGTATTGCTCCGCATTTTCAATATAAACCAAAATCTGAGAGAAATACTGATCCTTTAATTGAATAAAATCCATCAGATTGGAAAACGCCGTTTCTCTTGTCACTGCATTTTTCTGTGCATAATCTTCTAATACCTCTTGATACCCTATGGGGATGCTCCATTGATCCATTTTCTTTCCTTTCTTATTTTTCCAAAAATGAGCTTCTATTCCGGGAAAGGGAATTGCTTTTGAGAAATTTGCGTAATTTCTTTGCTTTTCTCTATTATCTTCTTTCCAACCCCTTTCTTTTTTCTACAATATGTTTTACTATACATACTATTCTGAAACAAGTTCATTTTTGTTTTCCTAAATAAAGGAAATCAGGGAACTTTGAGAGGAGTAGAATCATAGGCTGAGTCAAGGATAAAATGGAGGGATCAAATGAAGCTGCTGGAAGAAAGAATCAAGGCGGATGGACAAGTCAGACCGGGTAATATTTTAAAGGTGGATAGCTTTTTAAACCATCAGTTGGACGTTTCTCTTTTGGAAGAATTAGGAAAAGAATTCTATGAGCGTTTTAAGGACAAAGGGATTACTCGTATTTTAACCATTGAAGCTTCCGGAATCGCCCTTGCCTGTTGTGCAGCACAATATTTTCATGTTCCGGTTGTCTTTGCGAAAAAAGCAAAGAGTAAAAATCTTGACGGCGATCTTTACACCTCCACTGTACATTCTTTTACCTACAATAAAGATTTCACCGTAACCCTTTCCAAGAAATTCTTGGGACCTGAGGACAAGGTTTTGCTGATTGACGACTTCCTAGCTGTAGGAAAGGCCATGAGGGGTCTTATCGATATCTGTAAGCAGGCAAATGCAGAAATTTCCGGCATCGGTATTGCTATTGAAAAAGGCTTCCAATGCGGCGGTAAGGAACTTAGAGAAATGGGCTTCC
>NZ_DBHIGR010000224.1:0-2878 GCF_057249185.1 Oribacterium sp. | reverse complement strand
GAAACCCGTCATAGGGACTTGCCCCTTTTTATCCAAGTCGGTACGATTCTTCTTTGCATTTTTACCTTTGTTTTTATCCAGTACGCAGTCAACTTCATGCTGAAGAAACGAAATAAGGAGTTTGCGCTTTATGGTATTTTGGGCTTGGAGAAGAAGCATATCCGAAAGATTATTGCCATTGAATTTTTCTGTCTCTTTGCCTTTATCTTCGTACTGAGCATTGTGGGGGGATATCTCTTTGGACAAATGGTCTTTCTCATGCTGAATTTCATCATGAAAGATGTGTCGGGGAGGCTGATGGACTTTCCCTTCAGTTTTTCCGCCCTGTTCTATACTGCGGTTTTGCTGTTGTGCCTCTATCTTTTCACCTTGCTCCGCAGCAGTTTTCGGATTTCCTTTTCTACCCCGATGGCGCTTTTACAAAAAGGACATGAGGGAGAAGGCGAACCGAAGTCCAGAGTGATCCTGTCTTTTATCGGCTTCCTGTTCCTCGGCATCGGTTACGGGATTGCGCTTTTGATCCAAGGCTTACTGTCTTCTTTTAATTACTTTTTCCTTGCGGTACTGGCGGTAATTCTTGCAACCTATCTTTTGTATATTTCCTTTTCCGTGCTGATTTTGAAAATGGAGAAAAAGCGCCCTTCTTACTACAGGCCGGAGAAGTTCTTAAGCATCAGCGGACTTCTCTATCGTATCAAGGGAAATGCGGTTTCCCTTGCGAGCATCTCCATCTTAAGTACAGGAGTGATTTTGAGCCTTGCCACCACCATTTGTATGTATGCAAATATTCAGAATAAGGGAAACAGCTTATTTTCCAGAGAATACAGTATGGAGCTTTCCCCATTTTCCTATCCGGAAAAGGAAGGGGAAGACTTGAAACAGTCTTTAAATCAAATGGTGCTGGAAAGCGTGAACGAGCCTTCCGAGGTAGAGGGCTTATATACCATGGCAACGCTTGCTACCGCGGGTTATGTAGAGGATGGTCAAATCCTGCCTGTGCAAGGACAAGAGAACATGGCGAATGCCAAAGATCCCAATATGATTATCCTTTATGATTTAGCCGGCTACAATGCCCGTTTTCAAAAGCACATTACTTTAGGAGAAAATGAAATTCTGCTTTGCAACAATAGAAATACGCTGAAGAATCCGAGCAGTTTAAAAATCGGAGACCGGGTGTTTCAGGTGAGCGAAATTCAGAATATCTTACCGGTGGATATGGTGGCTTTAGGAAGCTACGGCATTGTGGTACGGGATCTTGCTACGATGCAGTATATAGAAAAATATTTACAGCCAAAGGAGCATAGCGGTGAATCCACTGCCATTGAATTTAGTACTCATTGGAATCTGAAAGGGATTTCCGTGGAGGCATATCAGCCGAAGTACACAGCTTTAAAGAAAGAGCTGAAGGTGTTTTCGGAAAAAAATTTCAAGGGAAACTATCGGTATTCGGTAGAAAATAAAGAAGAGTACCTGCAATCGCAGTATGAAGTGAACGGCGGATTTTTATTCTTAGGGGTGCTGATCGGTATCATTTTCCTGACAGGCACGGTATTAATCAGCTACTACAAGCAAATCAGCGAGGGCTATGAAGACAGAGAAAAAATGCAGATCATGAAGAAGCTGGGGCTTTCCGACCGTTTGATTCAGAAGACCGGAGCGGCTCAGATTCTATGGCTTTTCTTCGGCCCCTTAGCGGTGGCTACCCTTCACTGCATCGTAGCCTCCAAAATTATTTTCAGACTGCTGGGACTTTTCGGAGTAGGAAGCCTGACCCTTTATGCCGGCTGTTTGTCCGCGGTACTTCTTGTCTTTGCGCTGGTTTATCTTGTGATCTTTCGGCTGACCAAGAAAGCCTACACGCGGATTGTGGAATAGTATGAAATAGGAAATGTGAGGAAGAAAGAGATGAAAATATTGGGAAAGTTTTTGAAAATTCTGGGAAAAATTGTGCTTACGTTGACAGCTTTTCTTATTGTCTGTATTTTGTTTTATTTTGGGAAATTAAAGTTCGAGGAACTACAGGCTCACCGTGAAATCAAAGAGGTTCAGGCGGAAATGAAGCCCCTCTTCGCAGAGTACATACCGGAGAATATTACCATCCTTTCTATCGGAGAGGCTGCCCATGGCTGTAAAGAAATGCAGGAGCTGAAGCTGTCTGTTTTTAAGGAAATGGTGGAGAAACGGGGATTTACGGCATTTGCCCTGGAGGCGGACTATGGAGAATGTGCGGAAATAAACCGCTATATTCAAGGGGGAGAAGGAAGTGCTGAGGAAATGGTACAGAAGTTTGCCTTTCCCATTTACCATACCAAAGAAATGGCAGAGCTGATTTCCTGGATGCGGGAGTGGAATGAAAGCGCACCGGAGGAGAAAAAGGTCCGCTTCTACGGTTTTGACATGCAGGACCCGGAGGGAAGTTATGTCTTTTTAAAGGACTACAGCCTGTCTCATAAGCTGACGACCGAAGAAGAGTTTTCAAAAAATCTGGACTGTATAAAGGGTGAGAATTTCAGTTTAAATGCAACGAATGCCGAAGAAGTCATCGCCTTTTTGGACAGCTTAAAGGAAAAGGTGGAGGAGAGTCCGGAAGAGGCGCAGAGGGAGAGGGGAAACACAGCGGATGAGCAGGACACTACAGAAAAGCAGGCCTCCAATGACAATCTGGATAGTACAGAAAAGAAGGAGTTTCAGGAGCGGCAAGACTTTCTGATGGAGTTAAATACCGTTCGCCAAGCGGCGGAAACCTGGCTTTCCAAAGAGGATTCCTCTGTCCTTCGGGACCGGGATATGGAAGAAAATGTGAAGAAAATCCTGGAAATAGAACAAAAAATCGGTTCCGGAAAGCTCGTTATTTCTGCGCATGACGGACACATTCAGA
>NZ_DBHIGR010000223.1:0-2883 GCF_057249185.1 Oribacterium sp. | reverse complement strand
AAGCAAAGTGAGCAGTGGTTAACATAAACCACTGCTCAGTCAAGGCGAGGTTAGCGGAAGCGTGCCCCGACTACAGACCTATACTCCTTCAGAGCGTATTATTACAACAGTCCCCTTCATTTTCTTAAAAATACGGTAGCCATTCCTCCTGTATTTTTAAGAGTTTTTCTGAAAAATACTTATAGTTTAAGAAAAATAGCCCGATATATACAGTAATGAAAAAAGAGCTAAAACAGCTCTTCTTTCATCAGGGAAAGGATGCCCGAGAACATGCAAGAAGCAAAGGATAAACATCCGGAAAGAATGGAGTAAATCATGAGAGTAACAGCAAGAACCTATTATCAGGATTATGCAAAGTCCGTCGGAAATCTTCATGGCAAGTTAAACGAGTCTATGGAGCAGGTTTCCACCGGAAGAAAATACAAGGCAGCCGATGAGAACCCCATTGCTTACTATGCCGGAAAGCGAATGGACAATCAGTACATGGATGCCGAGTCAAAGAAAGGCATAATCGACGACGTAAAAAATCGTTTGTACCAACAGGAAAAAGGTGCATTAAGCATTCAGGAAGATATGCGTGCCGTTAACACCAAGGTGCTCGCTATCTCTAACGATAGCCAGAATGCTAATGAAGGAACTGTGGGAACCTATGAAACAGAGTTTACCCAGCGTCTTCATTCCGTAGTAAACACCCTAAATTCCCAGTATGACAACTTCTATGTTTACGGCGGAAACGATATGACCACCGTTCCATTCTCCTTAAAGGAGGATTTAAACGGCACCAATCCCAGTATTACCCTTACCTATACCCACAAATTCCCGGGAGACGCAAAAGCCACAGAGCTGAACATTAAGTACAGCTATGACGGAACAAACTACAAGAATGAGTTCTCCGGTACCGATGCGGACGGGAATGCCCTCAATGAAAATGATAGCTTAAAGATGATTCTTTCCGCTATGAGAGAGCAGGGAAAAATGAGCACCGGCTACGGTTCTTTAAGAGACAGAAGCACTCTTTTAGATACCTACACCGGCGGTTTAAACATGATCACCGGACTTTCCTCCGATACTCTGAGAGGCCTTAGTGATGCAGATGCCATCCAGAGAATCAAGGGTGCCTCTAACGGAGGTGCTGTTGTAGCCGAGGAAGATTCCTTGGTAAACAGCCCGGTAGCCTTAATGTCTAAGGCAATTTTAACTTCCCACCAGTATAGGGAAGCCCTAAAAACAAATACAAATGTGTCTACAGCGAAATCTCGTTTTCATAAAGATATGTCCGACTTCATCAACCAAAATGATGATGCGGAGGCAAGAGTCAGCGACAGCTACAGAGAATTGGGTATTAAGTATGCCGCACTGGAAACTACCCAGAGTAAGTTAGATATTACGATGGATACTCTCCAGGAAGAATATACCTCTAAGCTGGGTGTGGACCCCTATGATGCAGTAGTGAAGATGTATTCCTACCAATACAGCTACAATGCTGCAATGAAGGTGGGCTCCAACATCATGCAGTCTTCTTTATTTGATTTCGTTGGTAGATAAAAGAACAGGTCATCTCTCCATTAACCTGACCAAGGCAAGGCGATTGCTATAGTTTCTATAGCAGGTTGGAAACAGGGAGGCGAGTATGGGACAACTCATCAAAGTAAGTACGACTGACTTTAAAGCGATTCACCTAAGCAGTGGTGGAAAGCTGGTCCCTTCCGATCAAATTGACCAAGCACGAGGGAGAGCGCTTCGTCTAAGTACCATTGAAGCACAAAAAGCCGGAAAACAGGATGCTGCTTTGCAGTATAAGGTAAACCGGCAATACCAAAGAGTAGAAAACCATTTGGCTTACTACTCCGCCATGCAGGCTGTCTCTGCCAAAAGAACGGAGACGGGCACAGATTCCTTACCCCTTACAGGAGCTGATACCCAACCCCCAAATCTCTATATCCAAGGCAATAAACAAAGAGCAGCTGCAGAAACACTGGAGATTTTAGAATCTCAAAGAGCTATGAGACAAGAAAAAATAGCCGGCTATCTTCAGGATCGGGGAGCCTTTGAAATGCGGGTACACAAGGGAGATTTATCTTTTCTTCCCGCGATGGATATGACCATCGTAACCCAAATGCCGGACATTAAATTCGAGTATACCGGAGATTTTATCTATTTTCCGAAAAAACCCGATATGGGCGGATCCATAGATTTAGAAAGCTGAAATCCCACAGAGGTCCCTTGCTTTTGGCAGGCGGCATAGGATAACAGCCGACCCTCTCTCCGAAAGGAGGGAGGGAAATCTCCAAAAAATTACAAACATGATCATTATTATTCTATGGAGGAAATTATGCAATTACATACCAAGGACTATGGCGTTATCGATTATGAGGAGAAGGATTTGTTTCATTTCCCTGATGGGCTTTTCGGCTTTTCAGAGGTGCAGCACTATCTTCCCTTATGTTTAAACGAAGAGGAAGATTCTACCATTCTTCTTTTACAGGGAGTAGAGAATCCCGATGTGGCTTTCGTAGTCATCAATCCATTCTCATTGGATCCTGACTATGCTCCAAACCTTACCGACGAAGAGCTTACTTACTTAGGGGTTAAGGATGCGGAAGAATTAAGCTACTATGTGACCTGCGTTTTACAGGCAGACTACCTGGACAACACCGTAAATTTGAAGTGTCCTTTGGTGATTAATCCAGAGAATCATAAGGGCATGCAAGTAATACTTGAAGCAAGCGGATACGAATACAAGCACACTCTGGGCAGCTTTGAATCTGTACAGGCAAAGCAGAAGGCTGCCGTATAAGATAGCCCGGAGGAGTTTCCACAGGGATGTGGAAGAAAGAGGTGAAGGAAAACCATGTTAATTTTAAGAAGAAAAAAGAATGAAAG
>NZ_DBHIGR010000222.1:0-2910 GCF_057249185.1 Oribacterium sp. | reverse complement strand
TGCGGCAATAATGGAAGGTGCGCAGAGAGGAATTACCAAAGTAAGGAAGCGTTTCCATCCGGAACAGCCCATATTTTCCGAAGCTTCCAAAAGGGTATTGTCAATGTGCTTTAAAGCCGCAGAGAAATACAGGAAAACCAGAGGATATAACTGCATGCACTCTACAATCATAATACCTCGGAAGCCGTAAATGGTAGGCAACTTAATCCCGAAGAGGTTTTTAAAGAGCTGGGTAACCAAACCGTTTCTTCCCATTAAAAGAATCCAGGAATAAGCACCGATAAAGGGGGCAGACATACCGCAGAGAATAATAAAAATCTGCAAAATCTTTTGTCCCCGAATCTTATAAAAGCTATGAAAATAGCCTAGGGGAATTCCTACAATCAAAGTAATAATGGTGGCACAAAAGCTCACTGCAAAGGAGTGGTAAATCGTTTGCAAGTTATAGCTTTTTGCAAAAAAGCTTTGGAAATTGGCAAAGCCTACGCCGCCTTCCTTTAAAATCATAGAATTTCGAAGGAGGGTGGACAGGGGATAAATCATAAAAATCAGGTAAACCACCAATATGATCATCGTGATGAAGGTCCAGACTTCCCATTTTTTCTTTGTTTTCATCCGTCTTCTCCTCTCCTTACAGCACGCCCTGGAGAATATTTTCACTGCCGCCTTCCAAGAAAACATTGACTTTATGGCTCTTAATTTGCAGCTTCACATTCTTTCCCTTTGGCAAAATAGAGTCAATTTCGGATTCCTTCACCGCCTCCACTTCTTTACCGTTACTTAACTGAATCAAATAGTGGGTATTTAAACCTAAGAAAATGCTGTCGATAATCGTTCCTTCTATGCCCGCCTCTGTTTCCTCCTGAATAATCCACTCCTCCGGTCTTACCGCAAGCTTCACCGGAAGCTCTCCCTCTTGACAATGCTCTTCCTTTACATTGTTTAAGATAAAGGAATAATCATCACAAACGGAAACTACCATCTGTCCTTCTTCCTTCTTTAAAGTCCCTTCCAGCTCATTACTGTGACCGATAAAGTTCGCCACAAAGAGATTGGCCGGTCTTTGATATAAAGCCTTGGGCGTTCCGATTTGCTGAATCACACCATGGTTAAATACCGCAATTCTGTCGGACACCGCCATAGCCTCTTCCTGGTCGTGGGTAACATAAACAGTGGTAATGCCGATGCTGTTTTGTAATTGCTTAATAGCGGTACGCATCTCAATTCTTAACTTGGCATCCAGATTGGACAACGGCTCGTCCATCAAAAGCACATCCGGCTTAATCACCAGCGCTCTTGCCAATGCCACTCTTTGCTGCTGCCCACCGGAAAGCTTCTCCGGCATACGCTCCGCAAAGTCTTCTATCTGCATCAGCTTCAGAAATTTCTTGACTTCTACCGCTCTTTCTTCTTTGGATACATTTCTATTCTTTAAACCGAACTCCACATTTTTTTCCACGGTCATGTTCGGGAAAATCGCATAGTTTTGGAAAACCATTCCAATATTTCTCTTGGAAGGGTCTAAATCATTGATTCTTCTATCACCAAAATAAAAATCCCCACCCTCAATGGAGTTAAAGCCTGCAATCATGCGCAGCAGAGTGGTTTTTCCGCAACCTGAAGGGCCTAAGAGAGTAAAAAACTCTCCTTCTTTAATGTCTAAGGACAAATCCGGAATCACTACATTGTCCCCATATTTCTTTACCGCATTTTGAATTCGAATATTCACACTCATAAAATCTTCCCCTTTATAAAAGGGGCTGTAAACAGAAAATGCTTTCATACAGTATAGGTCTGAAATTGGGGCACGCTCCCGCTAGCTTCGCCTCACAGCGGATACTAAGCGAAAAACTGCTGTTCCTTTGTTTTTCGCAAGTACCGGTGGGCTCAGATTACCCCTTTTTCAGACCTATACTGTTTGAAAATAGTTTATATATTCTACAGCCCTATTTTCTAACTCTTTACTTTTTTACCAGCTCCTGCCAACGGTTCTGCCACTCTTCCTTCTTCTCCGCTACCAGCTTAATGTCTTCATAAGCTACTTTAATCTTGGAGAATGGAGGCATAAACTCGGAAGTATTTTCTACAGAGGTCATAACCGGACGAATGGTGGTATCCTTCAGAGCTTCCTGTCCTTCTTCGGAAATCAAGAAGTCGATAAACTTCTTGGCATTTTCTTCGTTCTTAGCACCCTTTACGATAGCTACACCGGCAGGTAACCATACAGCACCTTCAGAGGGGTAAACAACTCTCAAGTTCTCAGCACCGTCTTCCAGTAAGCTTACGCAGGGATCTTCATAAGAAACACCTACTGCATACTCCCCATCAGCTGTTCCCTTGTAAATCTGGGAAGAAGAGGAAAGAATGGTGCCATCCAGCTGATCTACAAATTTTGCTACCCAATCCCAAGCGGCATCATCATAAGGTTCTTTACCCTTTACCAAAAGCATATTGGTAAGCTCTGCCCAGGCACTGGAAGAGTTTGTCGGATCCCCCATTGCGATGTGTCCCTTTAACTTCGGCTCCAGTAAATCTTCATAGGAATTGAACTTCTCCGCATCCAGACCAAGCTCTTTAAAAACATCCTTGTTTAAAAGAAGAGCTGCGGAACCGGAAAGCTTTGTATACTCAAAATATCCGTTAGGATTCTGATACTCCTTTGGTAACTTTGCATCATTGGGAGAAACATACTTCTCATATAAATCCTGCTGTCCCATCCAGAAAGACATATTGATGGCTCCCCAGTTTACATCTGCCTGAGGGTTATCCTTCTCCGCTTCCAGTCTAGCAAGAACATCTCCGGTTCCCATGGACTGAATGATAACCTTAATACCGGTCTTCTCCTCAAATAATGGTACTACTGCTGCAATCTCACTATCGGAGTTGGGAGAATACACTACAACTTCTCCG
>NZ_DBHIGR010000221.1:0-2927 GCF_057249185.1 Oribacterium sp. | reverse complement strand
AAAGGAAATGTTCTTTCGCTTTACAGCAAGTTATACCGGAACAGGAAAGGATGAGGAATGGCAAATAATCTCATTATTGTGGAGTCACCAGCCAAGGTAAAAACCATCAGTAAGTTTTTAGGAAAGTCCTATACCATTGATGCAACTATGGGACATTTAATTGATATGCCCAAAAGTTCCCTTGGAGTCGATGTGGAAAATGACTATGAGCCAAAGTACATTACCATCCGTGGAAAAGGGGAACTGCTGAGCAAGTTGAAAAAGGAAGCCAAAAAGGCGGATAAAATTTATCTGGCAACTGACCCGGACCGTGAAGGAGAGGCAATCAGCTGGCATTTGCAAAGAGAGCTGAATAAGGATGAGAAAAATGCAGCGAAAATCTCCCGCATAAGCTTTAACGAAATCACCAAGAATGCAGTGCAGAATGCCATTAAGAATCCCAGAGAAATCGATATGGATTTGGTGAATGCTCAGCAGGCCAGAAGAGTGATGGATCGCTTGGTGGGTTATACTATCAGCCCCTTGTTATGGCAGAAGATTCGTAAGGGCTTATCTGCCGGAAGAGTGCAGTCTGTCGCTTTAAAGATGATTTGCGATAGAGAGGCGGAGATTAATGCCTTTGAACCAGAAGAGTATTGGAGCCTTAGTGCCACCCTTTCTGTAGGAAAGAAGGAGGTAGAGGCGGTATTTTACGGAAAGGATAAAAAGCTTCCATTGTCTAAGGAAGAGGATGTTCTTTCTGTTATTTCCGAAATTGGAAAAGAAAAGCTAAAGCTTATCGAGAAAAAGAAGGGGGAAAGAAGAAAGAAGGCACCCCTTCCCTTTACCACCTCTACTTTACAGCAGGAAGCGGCAAAGCTTCTTTCCTTCCCCACCCAAAAGACTATGCGTATTGCCCAGTCTTTGTATGAGGGAGTGAATGTAAAGGGAAGAGGAGTGGTTGGTTTAATTACCTACCTTCGTACGGACTCCACCAGAATTTCTGAAGAAGCCCATGCAGCGGTGCTGGAAAAGATTGGACAGGAGTACGGTCCCGAGTACTGCCAGAAGACGCAGACTGAAGATAAGAAGGAAGGGAAGATTCAGGATGCTCATGAGGCTATCCGTCCCAGCTACCTGGAGATTACCCCCTTCGAGGCAAAGGAAAGTCTTGGAAAGGATGAGTACCGTTTATATCAGTTGATTTATAAGCGCTTTGTGGCTTCCAGAATGGAAGCGGCCGTTTATGAGACGGAAACGGTAAAATTTCAGGCTAAGGACTACATCTTCACCTTAAATGGCAGCCGTCTGCGTTTCGACGGATTTCTCGCCGTATATATGTCTGAAGAAGATAAGGCGGAGAAAAATGTTACTCTTCCGGAGATGAAGGAGGGTGACTCCTTTAAGGTGGAAAAATGGAATAAGGAGCAGCATTTTACCCAGGCGCCTCCTCATTATACTGAGGCTTCTTTGGTTAAGGCCTTGGAAGAGGGAGGCATTGGAAGACCCTCTACCTACGCGCCTACCATTGGAACCCTTCTTTTACGTCGTTATATTACCAAGGAGAAGAAGAATATTTTCGTTACCGAATTGGGAAATGCGGTAAATGAAATGATGTCCAAGAACTTCCCAACCATCGTGGATAAGGGCTTTACAGCCAATCTTGAGTCTTTACTGGACTCTGTCAGTGTGGGACAGACTTCCTGGAAAACCATTGTGGAAAACTTCTACCCGGATCTTTCTCAGGCTGTAGAAAAGGCTAAAGAAGAGGTGGAGAAGGTTAAGATTAACGAGGAAGAAACGGATGTAGTCTGTGACAAGTGTGGTAGAAAGATGGTCATTAAGTATGGCCCTCATGGAAAATTCCTGGCTTGCCCCGGCTTTCCGGACTGTAAAAATACGAAGCCTTACGTGGAATACGCCGGTTTCCTTTGCCCGACCTGCGGTGCGGAGTGCGTAAAGAAGAGAAGTAAGAAGGGTAGAATTTTCTATTCCTGCTCCCGTTATCCGGAATGTGACTACATGACTTGGCAGAAGCCAAAGGATGCAGTGACCGGGGAGAAAAAAGAAGGGGAGATTATGGCGTAAGCCGGAAATATTAAGTTTGTTACAAAGGGAATATTGTTCTTGTGATAATGAGTTTTATCTCATATAATAAATGGACGAGGTAGTAACAATGAAATTCACTGTGGAGTTTTATGAGAAAGAAAATGGTGAAATTCCTGTAATAAACTTTATAGACTCCTTAGAACCTAAAATGGGAGCAAAAGTATTATCTTTAATAGAAATACTAGAAGAGAAGGGTAATCAGCTGAGACTGCCTTATAGTGAATGTCTTGAGGATGGGATTTTTGAATTACGATGTAAGTTTGGTTCAGATATTACACGTACTCTGTATTTCTTTTATGAAGGTGCGAATATTATTTTGACGAATAGTTTCGTCAAGAAAACTCAAAAAACTCCCGCACAGGAAATAAAACTTGCGAAACTTAGGAGAGCTGACTACTTGTCACGAAAGGGAAAATTGAAATGAAGCTTCAAGAGTATAAACAGAATAAGATGCGAGATTCTGAATTTGCGAAAGCCTATGAAGAAGTACAGCCGGAAATGAATATCATTAGAGCTATTATTGATGCTCGAATAGCGAAGAATATGACACAAAAAGATTTATCTAATAAAACCGGCATTAATCAATCGGAGATTAGTAAGTTGGAGAATGGAACAAGAAATCCTTCTATAAAGCTATTACAAAGATTGGCTGAAGGAATGGATATGGTGTTGGATGTATCTTTTAAAGAAAAAACTTTATCTAAGCCTTAAATCTTTTGAAATCTTTTGATTGAAATTCTTTTTCTTGACGAAAAAAAACGATGGTGATATACTATTTTCGTTTGCAGAAGTGGCGGAATGGCAGACGCGCACGGTTCAGGTCCGTGTGAGGTAACACT
>NZ_DBHIGR010000220.1:0-2966 GCF_057249185.1 Oribacterium sp. | reverse complement strand
GAATGAAGTTACAGTAACGGGGGATAATCTGCGTACCGTGTCTGTTTTCAGTTCTCCCGTACATTTCCGGGGAGGAAGAGAGGGTTTGTTTTCGGAAAATCAGCCCTACCTTTCCGTGCTTCCCAAGGGAAACGGTTTACTGGCTGTTTTGGGCTATGACTTATCCGAAGTAGAGCGCTATGCTACGGAAGACAGCTCCTATGTAGGCAGACTGCTTCTTGCCCTCTATGGGCAAAATCGTTTGGATAACCTGTCCATATCCGCATCGGAAAAAAGCTTAAAGCAGTACTGGGATTTAGAGGAGCTGATGAATCTTTCCGATTTAAGTAAGCTCCCCTCCCTGGCCTTATATTTTGCCATTCTCTTTCCCAGTCTGATTTTTCTGGGGCCGGGGCTTTATCTTTTGATGCGTTCTCAGGGCAATTTAAAATACTATCGTTTGAGTATTCTGCTGTTTTCCCTCTTTTTGGGGGTAATTGTCTGGTCCCTGGGGATGGGAACCCGTTTTAACGGAAGCTTTCTTTCATACCTGAAGCTTTCGCAAATTACGGAAGATACGGTGGAGGAACAGAATTACATTAATTTGCGTTCTCCCAATGAAAACAATATCAGTCTTTCCGTAAAGCCCGAATATACCGTGAATCCCATTGTAAAGGGAATGGATTTTACCGGAGATCTTACGGAGCTTTTGCAAAAGGAAGATTTGCATCGGATGGATATTCGTAGAGACAGAGAGGAGTCTTTGATTCATATCATCAAGAGTGATGCCTTTGCTCCTCATTATTTTAATATCAATAAAAAATCCGCCAATGCCAAGGGAGATATTCAGGGCAGCATCCATTATTATCAGGGAAAGATTAGCGGAAAACTGAAAAATACCACGGAATACACCTTCTATGACAGCTTCTTCTATCTCTTCGGCAGGATGGTGAAGTGTGGAAAATGGGAGAGCGGGGCGGAAATAGACCTGTCTACCCTGGAGAGCACAGCCATACCTGTGGGAGATTACGAGTACAGCAGCAATCTGATCAGTAGCGGAAACGGAAAGAATTTTCTTCGGTATATCTTAAGTGAAAGATTGCACGGCTATTTTTCTGATGCTCGATTCTTCGGCTTCATTCGAGAGGAGCAGTTGGGCTTTACTGAAGAGAAGAATCTTGAAAAATACGGCGTACACATTCTTACCCAGTCCGTGGCTTTGGACCGGAAGGAAGGCGACAGCATAGAGTACTGTGCTCTTTCCAGAGATCCTGTGGTGTCCAGCGGAGAATACGACTTACAGACCAATACCATGAATCCCATGATTCCCTTGGAAATTCATTATCCCCTGGGGGAGGAGCAGAATATTGAAGGGATCCGTTTTGAAAAGATAGAGCTGGAGGATGGAAAACTTTTACAGAATTTTCAGGGAAATATGGCTCTTTACAATTATCAGACAGGAGGCTATGACCTGCTTCCCTCCAAGGACGGAACTCTGGAAGGAGAGAAGCTCACTCCCTATTTAAGTGAGAAAAAGGAGCTGAATATCCGCTTCGTACCGAAGGAAAGCAATGTTTCTCCTCAAATCAGGCAGTACCTGCCTCAGATTTATGTTGTGGCAAAGGAGGAAGCATGATTCAATTCCAAAATGTAAAAAAAAGCTATGGCGGCATAAAGGTGATTGAAGACTTCTCCTTAGAGGTTTCCGATGATCAGATTTTTGGCCTGCTGGGACTTCCGGATACCGGAAAATCCACTCTTGTGAATCTGCTTATGGGGCTTTATCCCCTGGATAGCGGTCATATCTTTATCGATGATATGGAGGCAGGTTCCGGACTGAGGAGACTCAAGCGAAGACTGGGCTATGTGCCCAATATTCCGGGAGTTTATCCCCAAATGCGGGTGGGAGAATACCTTGCGTTTTTTGCCTCCTGTTATTCTATGGAGGAAAGCCGTATTCGAGGAAGAATTCGACTGCTTCTGGAAATGTCCGGTCTTTTGGCTTGGGAGGACAGTGCCATGGAGCTTTTGCCCAAGGCAGCTTTACAGAAGCTTTCCTTTGTTCGAGCCATTCTGCACGACCCCAAAATTCTGATTATTGATGAAGCTTTGGCAGGATTGGATCCAAGAACACTGGAAGAAATCAAAACCATGCTGTTAGATTATCAAAGTCAGGGAAAAAGCATTTTTATGACAGGCTCTTCCTTAGGAGAGGTGTCGGACTTTTGCACCCATCTGGGCTTTTTGCATCAGGGGAAAATGATTCGGAGCGGATCCGTGTCACAGATCACCCGGGAGCTCAGCATGCAAAATCCCATTATTATACAAGTGCAGGGGAAGAGCACAGGGCTTATGCAGGCTTTGAAAAATGAGCCCAAAGTCAAGTCTATAAGCCTTCGGGAAAATGAAATTCGGGTCGGCTTTTCGGGAACCCGGGAGGAAGAGGCCGAGCTTTTACAAAATATAGTGGAAAGCGGAATTAAGCTGTATTCCTTCTATAGAGAACAGGGCAGTATCGAGGGCGTTTTGTTTCAAAAATCTCAAGAGGAAAGGAGTCTTTTGTCCTATGAAAGAGAATCCGATATGGAGTAAGGACAGTTTGCTGGGAAACCGAAGTTTGTTTCTTCCTATGCTGATTTTCTTTACCAATCTTTTGCTCTTTGTGCTTTTATTCGGAAATCTCTATTATATTTCTCTAAACGCACAGCAGACGGGAGAAATTCGTTACGCCATGTTTAACCGCTTTTATTATTATGTAGGCGGCGGTCTTTTCGTTTTTCTTCTGCTTTTGGCTCCTGCCCTAAGTGCTTCCAGTATTACCCAGGAAAGAGAGCAAAACAACTTAGCTCTGCTTTTGTGTACGGATTGTACGGAAAAGACCATACTACAGGGAAAGCTCATAGCCTATATGTCCACCCATCTGACTTTACTTTCCTCCACAGTTCCTTTTTTGGCTACCTTATATATCTATGGCGGAATTTCCGGCA
>NZ_DBHIGR010000219.1:0-2966 GCF_057249185.1 Oribacterium sp. | reverse complement strand
ATAAATGGCGTAATTACGCCGTTTATGGGCTCTTGACTCTTTCGCAACTGTCAAACTCGGGAGTATAGCATTTTTTTTCATCTAAGGATATGAAAATCTTGTGAATAATCAACAAATCTGTATGGCTGAAACACCTTGAATAAGCTTGGAACTAATGGTAGAATCTATGAGTTATAGATTTATACGGAACCATACAGAGATTGTATGGAGAAGGAGTATAGGATAATGAATCTTTTCGAGAAAATATTTGGTACCCACTCACAGAGAGAATTAAAGCTGATTCAACCTAAGCTGGATAAAATCCTTTCTTTACAAAGCACTATGGCAGCTATGTCGGAGGAAGAGCTTAAGGGGCAGACAGAGAAATTTAAGAACCGCTTGGCACAGGGAGAAACCCTGGATGACTTATTGCCCGAAGCCTTTGCTACCGTTAGAGAAGCGGCTAAGAGAGAGCTGGGTATGGAACATTTCCCCGTACAGCTGATTGGTGGAATCGTTCTTCATCAGGGACGTATTGCGGAGATGAGAACGGGAGAAGGAAAGACCTTGGTGTCTACCTGCCCCGCTTATTTGAATGCGCTTGCCGGCAATGGCGTTCATGTCGTTACCGTAAACGATTACCTGGCAAAGCGTGACTCCGAGTGGATGGGAAGAGTGCATCGTTACCTTGGTTTAACCGTCGGTACGGTTTTGAATGAGATGTCCACAGAGGAAAGGCAGGCAGCCTATGCTTGTGATATTACCTATGTGACCAACAATGAATTGGGCTTTGATTACCTGAGAGACAATATGGCAATTTACAAGAGTCAGCAGGTGCTTCGAGGCTTGAATTATTGTATCATCGATGAGGTGGACTCTGTTTTAATCGACGAGGCAAGAACACCTTTGATTATTTCCGGACAGTCCGGAAAGTCTACCAAGCTCTATGAGCTTTGCGACATTTTGGCACAACAGCTGGAAAGAGGAGAAGAGTCTGCAGAATTTTCCAAAATTAATGCAATTTTGGGAGAGGAAATTGAAGAAACCGGAGATTTTATCGTTAATGAGAAGGAAAAGACCGTAAACCTTACCCAGCAGGGTGTGGAGAAGGTGGAGAAGTACTTCCATATTAATAACTTGGCGGATGCGGAGAATCTGGAAATCCAGCACAACATTATCCTGGCTTTAAGAGCGCATAATCTGATGTTTAGAGATAAGGACTATGTAGTAAAGGATGACGAGGTTTTAATTGTTGATGAATTTACCGGACGTATCATGAATGGTCGTCGTTATTCCGACGGTTTACATCAGGCAATCGAGGCCAAGGAGCATGTACAGGTAAAGAGAGAGTCCAGAACCTTGGCTACCATTACCTTCCAAAACTTCTTCAACAAGTTTAAGAAGAAGGCCGGAATGACCGGTACTGCACAGACCGAGGAAAAGGAGTTTCGAAACATTTACTCCATGGACGTTATCCAGATTCCTACCAACAGACCGGTACAGAGAATTGATTTGGATGATGCGGTATATAAGTCTAAGAAGGAGAAGTTCCAGGCGGTAGTGGATGAGATTCAGGCTATCCACGAGACCGGAGCCCCGGTACTGGTAGGTACCATTGCCATTGAAACCTCCGAGCTTTTATCCTCCATGCTTCGGAAGAGAGGCATTAAGCACAATGTCTTGAACGCCAAGTTCCATGAGCAGGAGGCGGCTATCGTAGCGGAGGCCGGTGTACACGGTGCGGTGACCATTGCCACCAACATGGCAGGTCGTGGTACCGATATTAAGCTGGATGATGAGGCAAAGGCTGCCGGCGGTCTTCATATCGTTGGTACGGAGCGTCACGAGTCTCGAAGAATCGACAATCAGTTAAGAGGTCGTGCCGGAAGACAGGGAGACCCGGGACAGTCCCAGTTCTTCATTTCTTTGGAAGATGACTTGATGCGTCTCTTCGGTTCCGAAAGATTGATGGGCATGTTTGAGGCTCTGGGTGTACCGGATGGAGAACAGATTCACCATAAGATGCTTTCCAATGCCATTGCCAAGGCACAGGAAAAGATTGAGTTAAACAACTATGGCATCCGTGAAAACCTCTTAAAGTATGATGAGGTTAACAACGATCAGAGAGATGTCATTTATACTGAGAGAGAAAAGGTATTGGAGGGGGACAATATGCGTCCTCTCATTGTACGCTTTATCACGGATACGGTGGATAATTATGTTGCCGAGTGTATCGGAGAGGGACAGACTCCCAAGGAATGGGATTTGTCCGGCTTGAATGACACACTGATGAGCATTATTCCTTTAAAGAAGTTAAGACTTACGGAAGAGGAATATGAGAACATGACCGGAGATGAGCTGAGCCAGAGATTGAAGGAAGAGGCCATTCGTCTTTATGAGCAGAAGGAGGCGGAGTTCCCGAATCCTGAGCAGATGAGAGAGGCGGAGCGAGTAATTCTTCTGAAGGTTATGGATCAGAAGTGGATGAGCCATATCGATGACATGGATATTTTAAGAGACGGTATCGGCTTGCAGGCATACGGACAGAAGGATCCGCTGGTAGAATACAAGATTGCCGGTTATGAGATGTTCCAGAATATGATGAGAAGCATTCAGGAAGAAACCATCCGTGTGCTGTACCAGATTAAGTTGGAGCAGAAGGTGGAAAGAGAGCAGGTGGCAAAGCCATTGGCAACCAATAGAGATGAATCTGCGGTAAGAAGTCCGAAGCAAAGAGAAGGCAGAAAGATTTATCCCAACGATCCATGCCCCTGCGGTTCCGGAAAGAAGTATAAGCAGTGCCACGGCGCGAACCTCTATCAGAAGAATTAATTGCCCTTCAGAGGAGCCGTTGCAGTAAGAATTAAGATCCAAAAGCAAGAATCAATAGAGTAAATAGTAAGAAGAGCATGAGAAAGGAGCCTCTGTGATCGAGTTTGATCAATTTAAATCAGAACTTTCCTCCAAGGAAGAGCCCTTGCAGCAGT
>NZ_DBHIGR010000218.1:0-2974 GCF_057249185.1 Oribacterium sp. | reverse complement strand
TGTATTAAGCGGTATATGGTCCTGAGCCGGAAGCATTCTATCATAATACTTAAAGTTTTTCATATTAACAGACTCAGCGCCTTTGCTTAGAAGTGCCGTGCCAAATCGACGTGCAACACTTGCCAGTATCGGCTTTTCAAAAAATATCCATACATGGGCGCCTTTCCCTGAGCGGGAGCGTTCAACTAAAACCGGAACTTCATTGATTTCACAGATTTTTCTGAAAGCGTTAACCTCTGTCATCCAATCCGACTCAAGGTTAGCACCATCATCTCCACCGATTTTGTCATCATGACAGTCAAAATCAAACACGAGAAAATTGACAGTTTCATCCGGAAACATCGGATATAATCCAATCACATCCGAGGCATCTTCCCTAGCCCCGATCAAGTGCTCATACAGCACTTGACCAGTCAGTTCTTTATACTTCTGATTCTGACATTCTCCGCAATTAAACTGAGAATGATTCTTCTTAGGACATATCCCATCTTTCCAGAAATTCCAGCATTGCGTATAATATCCATGCTTTCCGGTTTTCTTGTTAACCTTTCCAGAGCGCTTACTATACACATCATTTCTACCCTTAAACAAATGATAGTAATACTGAATATGCTGCTTCGTAATGGTAACGGGAAGAATACGGGCTCCTTGATTCTCTTCAAAAGCCAGGTTCCTATCCGGAGACAAATCCTCTAATTCCTCTGCCCTCCGTTTATATGAAATTCCAGCATTATCGAGAAGTCCATGCAAATATTCAATTTCATTTTCAAGTTGACTTATTTTCGATAAGAATGTTTCTTCATTCATTGTAATCCTTCAATTTTTATTTTGCTTTATATTGCTTCCAATACTTTTCAAAGCATTTTTTCACGCTTATTTTTCGATAAATTTGCCATATTCTACTTCACTTTATTTACAAGACTCTTAACTCAGTCTTTATCTTCTATCTTCGCAATAC
Source organism: Oribacterium sp. (assembly GCF_057249185.1). Classification (NCBI taxonomy): domain Bacteria; kingdom Bacillati; phylum Bacillota; class Clostridia; order Lachnospirales; family Lachnospiraceae; genus Oribacterium; species Oribacterium sp. The sequence continues at coordinate 2,016 of NZ_DBHIGR010000218.1, read as the reverse complement.
CAAAACTCTTTTTAAAACCTTCTCATCTCCACAAAACTATTCATAATTTTAATGCTGACCTCCACTGCTACATCACTTTTTAGAACGGCGGAAAGCATAGCAATACCCTGCTCTGTAAAAACATAAGGCATATATCTTCTGCCACCATAATTATTATTTGAACTTGAGATTACATTTTGGAATCTCAAGTACTCCCTCTATCGTTGGTTCTTTCGGAAGGCTCTCTGCAACAGCAAGCTCCTCCTCATTGAGGACAGCCTGATCCCCAAAGTCTAGAGAAAGCTGTCCGGGAATCTGAGAAGAAACCTCCACTTGTTGCCCTACTTCCACAAATCCACTCTGCGTAAGGGCAGCTTCCTTTACCTTTCGAAGCCAGTAGAAGTAGGCATTTCTGGATAGACCATGCTGTGCACAGTAGTCATCTACTTTTAGACCACTCTCCTCGTATTATAAATCGTTCCTTCGGATCAGTCTTTGTTTTATCTTCTCTTACTCCAAGTATAATATATCCACCTTTTGTATTGGCAAATGCAGAATAGGACTCATACGCAGATTTTGGTACGCTTTTTTCTGCTTTTTTGCACTCTATATCAACTTTTTCACCTTGATAAATGAGCTTCTTTAACTCCTGCATATTCATTTGCTGCACCTGCTTTCTTTATTCAATATATGGTTTTTTCTATCTTCATTTTCACCATACCTATTATTAACGCCAATAGCTATGTAATATCTAATATTTTAACAGCAATAATTCTTTTAATGTAAATAGTCAATAACCTGTCTGTCCAACAAAATCTGCCGGCTCTCAGGCTGGCAGGTTTTTCTTATCTGCTTTTATTCTTCCTACAGCTATCCGGTAATGCCTCCGACCAAGGCATCAGTTTTTTCAGTTCTTCCTCAGGAACATTTTCTCTTGGATATTTTAGGAGTTCCTTTAGTAGGTATGTAAAGTATTCGTAGGGCTTTAGTTGGTTTGCCTTTGCACTTTCCGCAATACTGTATAGAAGGGCACTGGCAGAGGCTCCTCTCACGGAATCGATGATGTATCAGGAATGCTTTCCAGCGCAGAAGCTTCTGATACTTCTTTCTGCGTCATTATTATCCAGAGAGATTAAAGCATCATCTAAAAACACTCGGAGATACTGCTCCTGATTAACAGAATAACTCAAAGCTTCTGACTACCGCATATTTTATTTCGAGTCTTTTTCAATTAGACTCTTCTCCCCTATCTTGGATAGTATTCTGGAGAGCTTGGGTTGTGTCTTGGGTAGTACCCTGGGTAGCTTGGCCTGTGTCCTGGATAGCTTGGGTAGTACCCTGGGCAGCTTGGGCAATGCCTTGGCTAGTATTACCGCCAGTTTGGGTCGCATTCGTTTCTTTATCAGTCGCAGCTGTGACTAATAAGTCGGTTGAACTGCGATATAAATTGATACGAAGGGCATCTTCCCAGTAAATAAACTCTGGCTCCACCCTTATCGTCATACCAAAAACACAAGTTTTCCGGTATCGCCGGTAAACTCTTCATTCGACGATCAATAATCTGTTTTAGATTTCATTCTGCCATTTATTCAATCAACTTCCACTTTCCGGAACGACGATTTCCCACTCTTACAAGAACAGCTTTTTCCTGTAATCTAGGCAGAATACGCTGCACCGTTCTTAATGGAATATTGGTATCAGAACTAATTTCCTTTTGTGTTGCAGTTGGACGAACTGCTAAATATGTTATGATCTTAGTTTCCTCTTCCGATAGTTCACCGCCAGTTTTTACGCCACTGCCGCCATCACCGCCACTCTGGTCTGCAGTTTTGGCGGTATTAGCAATATTATCTTTACGATAAATGTTTACAACAAGGTCTACCTCTCCACCTTCAAATACAGGAATAGCAAGTCCTTCATCACATACTTCTCGAACAACTCTCGGAATTCCGCTTCCCCACTTTTCCATCAGTTTCATATAGGAAAAGACCTTTGCCAATGCTTCGTTTCTAATTTTGGATCTACCTTTTTGCATCC
>NZ_DBHIGR010000217.1:0-3016 GCF_057249185.1 Oribacterium sp. | reverse complement strand
GGAAGGATCCGGAGTGGAAAATGCAAAATGCACTTGTACGTGGTATTTAAAGCATAAAAACAGCAGAGGCCCCTGCAAGCACATTTTGGCAGTGAAACTAAGACAAGGAGTTTAACATGGCAAGCAAAATGGAAAGAGCTGTTGAAATCTACCGTTCTTTGGGATACGAGGAAACGGCTTATGAAAAAATTTTAAGCCTTGGGATAGGAACCAAGGAAGAGCAAGGGATTGCAAGGGAGGGACTAAAATCCGGAGAATGGGTACAGGTCAAACAATTATCCGAGAACAGCTACGGCTTTGTTCCTGTTATAGATGTTAATCTTAAAAAGCTTGCTGTCTTTGCCGTTCGAATCGGTGTGGAAGCAAAGAGGGCGGCAAATGTGATAGGTCGGGGAGATGAGATTTCGCTTCAGGCAATTATGGCCAGAGGTGAGAATTTCGCAATCCATTTCATTTCTGCTGCCGAAAGCGGTAACAGGAGAGCCTGGGAGCATTCCCTGTCCGTCCTTGGTATGCTCTGCCTGAAACTGCTGCACAGGATGAATCTCCCTATTCCGGAATCGGTGGAGTATATGAAGGACTGGGCAGCAGCCTCTTCGGTGATATTGCTGGGGACAAAAAAAGATTATCTATTCGATGATAGCTTTACGCTGGAGAAGGAAGAAATTCTGAGAAGATTTGTAGAGCATATCGAAAAGGGAATTTCCCTGAGCATGCCCGGAACAGGCCCCTTTCCCGATTTGCTTTTCTTTGGCGTAGAGAATCATTTGCTTAGTAAAGAAGCGGCAAAAGAGTATATCTTTGATGCACTGTATATTGCAAAAAGACCCGGGGACAGAAAAGCATGGGTAGAACTTTTGGATAAGCTTGGCTGGACAGAAAAGGATATTGTGGATAGGGCGGAAAATCTTATTCCCTTACTGGGGTTTGGGGAGAGTCCGCTTTTAGAACGTTTTGCCCCGGTTCTTATAGAAAATATCTCCGAGGAGCTTCTGTATCCGGTATTGATTTCCTGTACTTCCGCAAAGGTCAAGAAAACGAAGAAGATGCTTTTAAATTCTGTCTTAAAGCGAGAGAAGCCAAAATCCGCCAATGACTTTGCAGAATGGCTTTCCCTTTATTTGCAGGACGAGGATAAGAGCATTGCCGGTCTTGCAGAAAAATTGGCTCTGTCCTGGATGATAGCGTTGGAACAGGAAGAAAGTACAAAAGATTTGCGGGGCTTATGGAGAGAGAGCCCTAAGCTTTGGGAAGTTCCAAGATTTAGCTTGGGAGAGGGAACGGCGGAAAGCTTAACCGACATGGTTTCCCTGCTTTCCGATAGAAAGGAGTGTGTGGAAGACCTTCTTTTTGAACAGTTTCTTGCCTTGGCAAATCAAATCGCATACAAAAATCCTGAGGAAGCTAAAATAAGTCTTGCGGGAATTCCCAATAGTGATTCCGGAACTTTATGGACGCTGGGGAGATGGGCAAGAGGAATAGAAACCAAGCCGGTGGAGGAAAGTCGGCAGAGGTTTTGGCAGGGGGAGAAAGAAATTGTAAAGATAGAGTATCGGGAACTCTTAACCATGCGAAGAGAGCTTCTTTTTCGTACCATGGGAAAATGGCCCTGTTTACTCAGCACCCCAAGCTTTGAAGACTTAAGCATTTCCATAGAGGATTTGCTGGAGCGACTAAGTCTGTACCAGGCGGAAAAATCCACCTATGTATCGGAGCCGGATTTACAGCTTGCGTTGACACGGTTGGATATGGAGACATTTTCACAGGAAGATATAAGCAAATGCAAGGAAGAAAGAAGCAAATGCGTGGAAAAGCTACAGGAGCTTGACTTAAAAATCCAACTTCCCTCCGGAGAATTTTTGCAGGATGAAGAGGAAAAGGACATTATGCTGGGGGAGTTGATTGCAGCTTACTTGCAAGACCCCTATGTAGAACCGGTGTTTTTCCCGGGAGAAACGCCCTATTGGAAGGTGGAATTGAAAATGCCGGAAAGCCTTAAGGCACTGCCTTATAGACTGTCTTACAGTCATAACGCACTGTTTTCGATTTTCCCGAATTGGGGTGATTATTCCCTTACGGCGGTGCATAGAGATTTTGAAGTTTATCATGGACAAGGCATCATTTTGCGACAGCTGGCAAGAAGGAGAAAGCCCTTAAGTAAGGGGGCGCTGATGAACTGGATTGCGGTATTTGGAAGGCTTAGTGATGAAAATGCGGGGGATGCGCTAAAGGCAAACCGGGAAGCCTGGGAAAGAGGGCTTTTACTTCCCGGACTGGCGGATATTTCCTATCTGGATTGGAGCGGCGGGGAGCTGTCCAACCTGGCAAATCTTGCTGTGGCGATGGACTTTATGGCAAATGAAGGGATGCTGAGTTTACTATGGAAAGCAGCTTGTGACGCTGTGGAGCAATCCTTAAAGATGCCCAGAATCCTGGCAGGAACTGCGGAGCTTGTAAAGTTTTTAAGAGATTATCTGGATGAGGTGATTTTTGCGGTAGAAAAAAAGCTTGCCTCGAAAGAAGCACTGGAAATGAAGGCCATCCGCATTTTGGCAGGAAAAAGCGGCTCCTCCAAGGCGGTATCTTATGCAAAAGAAATCCTCGAGAAATTGCTTTCCATGGAGACAGAGCAGATACAGAGTGCTAAAAACGCAGGATTAAGAGAGAATCAAGGAACTATAGACAATACATCACAAAGTAAAACAATAGCTACTGTGGAGACACCCGCTGATTTTGAAAGAGTATGGCTTCCTTTGCCGGAAGGAAAATCCCTCCTTGAAGACCACGTGACTTTTCGGGTAAATGGACTGGAACTTCGAAAAAACGAAAAAGTTTTTCAATTCGACTTGGATTTGCCGGAGGATTCGGACTGTTCCTATCAGGTGGTCATTGCCGGATGGTTATATGCTTTAGCTCATGAGGGACAGGTTTCTGCCGGTAAGATAGACCGAAATGGCGAACTGATAGATGAGGAAAATGTAGCGTGGCTTCACTATGACAGTGTTCAGAAAAAGAT
>NZ_DBHIGR010000216.1:0-3044 GCF_057249185.1 Oribacterium sp. | reverse complement strand
TTCTGAAAATCAACGTAAACGAACTCCTGTCGGGCGAAAGAATCATGGCAGAATTCTATAGTAAACAAGTAGAAGAGAATCTTCTCGCAATGAGACGAGAAGTGGAGGAAAGGGACAGGAGAGCCCTTAAGCTGGAATACTGGATGGGATTCTCGGCAGTGCTCTCCGGCTCAGTCTTAATCCTTTTGGCATCCTTCCTGGTGATGCCTTTCTGGCTGAGGATGGTACTCTCCGCCTTTGCCCTCATGATGATTTTACTGGTCAGCTTTATCGCAGTTGGTATTGAGCAGAAAGCCGGGTACTATGAATGCGGGTGCTGTCATCATCGCTATGTGCCCTCTTACAGGCAGGTGATTCTTTCTATGCATAGAGGCCGGACAAGATATATGAAATGCCCGGTCTGCGGAAAAAGAAGCTGGCAGAAAAAGGTTTTGGGAGAAGAATAGAAAATTCTCATTTCATAAAAGTGCCGTTTACGGCAAAAATATGAAATGGGAATAGTTTGTTGATTTAATTCATGAAGAGTATCGTGTGGAAAGCCCACGATACTTTTTTAATAACATTAAACTCGATAAATTAAGGTGGAATTCCACCTTAATCTATCGAGTTTTCCTTTATAAGAAACAGTGCGGGAAAAGCCGGAGATACCTTATTATCTTATTAATTGGGCCGCTTATTGATAGGAGCACAATAAAATGATAGAATAGACTCGTGAAAAAAAGGTGGAATTCCACCTTAATTTTTTGAGAGGATTTACATATGCAGATTAGACGTGGTTTTTATCTCCATAAAATTATAGAGAAAAAGGATAACGGTAGAGTAAAGATTATCACGGGAATCCGAAGATGTGGGAAATCTTATTTGCTTTTCCATTTGTATCGGGATTATTTGCTCTCAAGCGGTATCGAAGATGGACAAATCATTTCGATTGCACTGGATGAAATAGATACGCTGGAGTATAGGAATCCGTTTAAATTAAATGATTATATCAAGGAAAAAACGCAGGATGAAACGAAAAAATACTATGTGTTTATCGATGAAATCCAATTGTCGATTGCTGTGAAGAATCCCTATCTTGAAAGCGACGAAAAGACGGTGACTTTTGTGGATGTGCTTTTAGGACTTATGAAGCGGGATAACTTAGATATATACGTAACGGGCAGTAATTCAAAAATGTTGTCCAGAGATGTTTTAACTCAATTTAGGGATAGAGGAGATGAAATTCATATCAATCCTTTGTCTTTTGCGGAAGTTTGTGAAGTAGTAGAAGATAAGTCATTGGCATTCCAACATTACAGTATATATGGCGGAATGCCCTATATTTATAGTTTGAAAAGTGATGAGGAGAAAAATCGTTATTTAAAAGATTTATTTCAAGAAACCTATTTAAAAGATATTCTGGAAAGAAACAAGATACAGAATGATAAAGAGGTTATGGAAGTATTATTGGATTTTACCTCTTCGGCGATTGGCTCTCTTACCAATCCCAGTAAGCTTTCTAAAAGATTTCTCTCGGAAAAACAAATTAAGATATCCTCCGGTACAATTTCGAAATATTTGGAGTATTTTGAAGAAGCATATTTGTTATCCCATGCGAATCGATACGACGTGAAGGGAGCTAAGTATTTTACCACGCCACTTAAGTATTATTTTACAGATATCGGGCTAAGAAATGCCAGATTGAATTTCAGGCAAGTAGAAGAGACCCACATCATGGAAAATATAATCTATAACGATTTAATTCGTAGAGGATATAATGTGGATATTGGGGTAGTGGAATATGATTGCAAAAAAGACGGAAAGAGGCAAAAAATTCAGCTGGAAGTTGATTTTGTAGTTAATAAAGGGCATGAAAGATATTATATTCAGTCTGCACTACACATAGACAGTAAGGAGAAGCAAGAACAGGAAACTGCCTCTTTAAAAAAAATAGATGATTCCTTCAAGAAAATTGTAGTTGTAAAAGATAATATTATCCCCCGGCATGATGATGCAGGTATTTTATACATTGGATTGGAGAATTTTCTTTTGGATGAAAATGCAATAAATCTTTAACTACTACAAAAGAAAACAGAATCCGAAAAGAGCACAGCACAGAGGCAGATAACGAAAATTGTGAGGAATAGTATGGCCACTTTAAAACTAAGCCTTATACAAAAATACAAGTTGGAAAATGCATATACCTATGTGTACAGCACAGGCTTTCTTTCTCCTGCGTGTCCGGAGCAGGGCGCGAGAGCTCTCCTCTTAACGAGAAGGGAAGAAGCCCCCGGAGCCTACACTGTTCTTGTCCTGTCCGAGACCGGCATACAGGAAATAAAGCTTGGGGAGGATTTCCTTGACCGGGAAAATGATCCGGTACTTTTTTCATTTGGAAAGGGCTTTGGGGTAATCAAAGCGAAGAAAGAAATTGCCTATTTTACCGGAGATTTTTCTTCGCCGGAAATCATCCCGATTAAGAATGGATTTTTGCCCTTTAGCAAAACACTGCCGGACAATGCAAGAGAGCGGTATTTTCAGACTGTTTCAGACGGTAGCCTGATTCCTGTCTGCTTTGAAAAGGAAGTTTATTACGGTCTTTCCCGATGTTTTGCTTTATTAGACTTTGACCCTGTAAAAAAAGAAGCCAAGTGGAAATGCTTTTCGGAAATAGAGAAAAATGCCTTTACCCATCATGATGAGAGGACGAAGGATGCTCCGAAAATCGACAGTTTAAAAATGGAGGAAGGGGAACTCTACGCCTTTACTTCGGGAGAAAGCACAGGCTCGGTGAATAAATGGGGAATGGATTATTATGCTCTGGCAAAAATCTCCCCTGAGGGCAAAGTAAAGGAAAAGCTCTTGGAGTCGGAGCAATTGAAGGCGGGCGGAAAAAAGTCCGGGGTGAACGGAACTTTCACCCATTCGTATTATCTTATTCTCACACCGCTTTTTAACAATGACGATTGGAAGGGAAAGCAAAAGCTCTTTTCCCTAAGAACAAAGGAATATTTGGATATTGTCATGCCAAGGGGGATGACGAAGCATAGCTTACACAATATTTG
>NZ_DBHIGR010000215.1:0-3049 GCF_057249185.1 Oribacterium sp. | reverse complement strand
ACAGCACAGTATTTTCTCAGAAAATTCTCCGTCTTTTCCTTCTGAGAAATAATGTCCTCATGATTTCCGAAAAATACCAGCTTATCCACCTGAAAATTCATTGCGGTAATGACATTTTCAATAGGCTCCCGGCTAAGAAATTCAAAAACAACCACCATGCTGTCACTCCTTATGCTTATGATTCTATCCTTCGAAATGCCCTCTCTTGGAATCGTTCTGTTCCAAGAAAACGCTTACTTCTTTATTAACTTAGAATAGGAATAGAAAGAATCTATTTCTCTACCATTATTTCTATTCCATTATTTCCCTGGCCTTTGGAAGCCACTCTCCTCTCGCCTTTTCCTCAGTATCCTCCCGTTCATCATAGGCATCATAGGGTGCCATGGGATCATGGGGCTTTTGCTTCTTTAAGGAGTTACAGATCTGATCCTTATGTCGAAAGGCAAATGCCAAATCATCTGTCCAACCGGTATGTCCGCTGATGATTTTCGGAGTAATCCCTCTCTCCTTCAAGATCTTTTCCAGCTTCACAAGGGAGCTTTTCGCCAGTTCATTATCCTCTGCCAAAGAATTCAAAAAGCTATAGCCCCCATCCGGCCCAAACCAGATGGTATCTCCTGTGAAAAGATAGGCATCATCAATTAGATACACCAGATGCCCGAAGGTATGCCCCGGCACCAGGATAGCTTCCACTTTGATGTCTTCGATATAGAAAACTTCTCCATCTTTCAGGAGTCTTTTCTCATTGTCCGTCTTCACCATAGGAATCTTATAATGCCCAAATAAGACTCTTCGACGAGCCTCTCCGGTCAAATATTTATTCTCTATCTCTCCTAGGTAGAGCTTGGCATTTCGAAAAAGCCCCCCGCTATCCCTTTCCACCGCCCCCACATGATCCGTGTCCAAATGGGTAAGAAGGATATGCTGAATGGAAGCCGGCTCTATGTCCAACCACTTCATCTTCTCCGCCAGACGCTCATAGTTATAGCCCGCATCAATCATGATGGTCTTGCCATTTTTCGTATAGAAAAAGACATTTGCCACCCACTCTCGTACAGCACTTACTCTTTCATCAATACGCCCGGTGTTTAAGGGCTTAAAAATTTCCTTTCCCCGATAGGAAAACGACATCAATACCTTCTGAAATTTAGAAGCAAATTTTGACATAGGAAACCTCCTATAATGCTAACTTTTCCTCCAGTCCGCAATGAGTAACTTTGCAAAGGGCTCCATCCCTAAGCAAAAAGACAAGTCTGGCTTTCGCTTTATCTCCAATCTTATCATACAGTCTTCCGGCACTCATGGACTCTCCCTTCACTGTATAAGGGCTGTTTGCCACATAGCCAATCTTTCCAAGGCCCTTCAGCTTTACCAAAATAGCCTCAGAATCGAATTTATTGTCCGGTTCCTTTTCCAGCTTTAGCTTCATGCCCTCCTTCAAAAACTCCGTTCCGAAATAATGATTGCATCCCGTAATTGTAAAATACATCTCTTCCATGGCAAATACCATCCTTTCTATTTCAGCAATGCTTATTGTGCTTTGCTTACCCTAAAATGTATTTTACATGGGAGCGAGTCCGTTAAAACTGACTAGATGATGGTTTATGCCCTTCATGGCTTTCTTTTGCAATATCTTTTGATTGTTTTTAATTCTACTCCCCTGCACCTAGCTAAGCAAGCAAAACTCAATATCGACTGACAAGTACATATTGTTTCTGCTACTCCATTCCTAATAGAACTTCTACTCTATTCCTAATAGAACTGAATTGACAAGTCTACTCTTTAAAAGTACTATCAAGGCAAGAGCGTCTAGAGCACATGTAGCAAACAATTAAAAATCCCGAAGAATCTGTTTAGGGGTGATGCATGACAAATCGGGAATATCAAGAACTTCTCAAGGAGAGGTATAAAGCCTGGAGAGAAGAGAAAATTGACATACGCATCCTTTCAAAAGAGGAAGTCGAAGAACTCAAAAAGAAAGGGATTATGAAAGATAAAAGGAGTGAATGATGGATTACGAAGATGAGGAAGTAACATTAACAGGCGGCAATTTAGATGGGCTCTTTTGGAAATTTGTATCTCTAGCAGACTCTTACTTTCCTTCCAGTCTCAAATTCTTTAAAGAAATTGCATCCGCAGATATTATAGCTGAAGATGAAGGGGGATGGAGACCAAAAGAATGTTCTATAGACGTTCCCTCTAAGGCCTTTGCCATGGTTCATAGTCCTTATCAATTGGAAAGTACAGGAAGAGGACAGTTAACTCTACACAATCCGCCAAGGCTTCTGGAAGTAAGGCTAACAAATGGAGATGTACACTACTTCCCCTTTTCCGGTTCTGACGAATTCGATACTAGATATGAACGGGAAAATGAATATACGGATCTTTTTGATGAGCAATACGAAGAAATCCGCATTTTACGAGAAGCTGCAGAAGTCATGAAACTGCTGGATTTTTTAGAAGACACTATTATGGACTTGGATGTAGACGATGATTCCAACTTCTCATTGAACGAAGACTTACAACGTAGATTCCCCACATTCCATCTCTTAGATTTTTTTACAGGTAACACAAAGGATGCGCCTGTTTCCTTTGATCCTGCAGAGGATGAACTTCCTGAATTTTTAGAAGATCACGAGACTCGGCTCCAATCTTTTCTCAATGCTATGAAATGGCTTGAAAAACGAAACCGAGAAGTTTATGAGGCCAGAAAACAGGAATTTTATCGCTATATTGATGAAAAGGGAATAGGCGATTTTTAAGCTTCCATTTTCGAGCCAGCGAACAAACTTGAGGGACATACATAAAGAAGCATTCAGAGGAAGAGGAGCGCTTCACGCTTATTGGAAAGAGTGAGAAAAATCGTATTTTATACGTATCACATTGCGAAAGAGTCGGGGAAATCATTCGGCTGATTTCTGCAAGAAAAGCGATGACTAGAGAAGTTAAAGAGTATTTGAGGAGGTAAAAGATGGGAAAAGTTTTAGAAGATGACGAAATGCCAGAATTGACAAGCGAGGATTTCAAAAAAGCGGTTAGAAACCCGTAT
>NZ_DBHIGR010000214.1:0-3062 GCF_057249185.1 Oribacterium sp. | reverse complement strand
GGTATCTTTTATCACCAATAACGTTGCGGCAATTTTGCAGATTGCAGTATCCATGGACTATGCCATCTTCTTGCTTCACTCCTTTGAAACCGGTCTTGAAAAAGGGATGGATAAGGAAAAAGCCCTGTCCTATGCGGTAGGAAAATCCTTAAGCACGATTCTGGCATCTTCTCTAACCACTGTGGGAGGCTTTTTGGCTCTCTGTGCCATGAGCTTTGGAATCGGTAAGGATATGGGAATCGTGCTGGCAAAGGGTGTGGTGTTCAGCCTTTTAACGGTTATTTTCTTTATGCCGGCTCTTTTGCTTCGGATGTGGAACTTTGTGGAAAAGACCAGACATAAGCCCTTTGTGCCCTCCTTTAAGCCATTGGCAAAGCTTGCTTATAGGCTTAGTCCTCTTGTACTGATTCTTACCATTCTTTTAGTTTATCCCTTAAATATCATGCAGGGGATGAATGACTTCCGCTTCAGTAATGGTGCGGTGGTAAAGGGAGAAGGTACAAAGATTTCTGAAATGGAAGAAGAAATCAATGGGGTTTTCGGAGAAGAAAATCTTTTGATTGCTATTTATCCGGAGGGAAGAAACGACAGAGAGAAGGCATTGGGAAATCTTTTAACTTCCCTTCCTTATGTAGAAAATGTGCAGTCCTTAAGCTCCTTATTACCGGAGGGAGTACCGGAGTTTATGGTACCGAAGTCCTCTTTAGATTTAGTCAGAAAAGACGGCTACAGCAGAATGGTTATTACCCTAAATCTTCCCGGAGAAAGTCAGGAGTCTTATAAGGCGGTAACCACCATTCGACAGATTTTAAAGGTTTACACCGGAGAAGACAGCTATCTGGTGGGAGATACCACCGCCACTATGGATATGGAAAATATCCTTCGAACAGACAATGCCAAGGTGAATACCCTGTCTATGATTGTGATTTTTCTTGTGGTTATGCTTTCCTTTAAGTCGGTACTCTTTGCTATTGTAGCCATGATTCCTATCGAACTGGCCATTATGAGCAATATGTCCTTCTCCTTCTTGGAAGGTACCAATATGATTTTTATCGGCTATGTTATCGTGTCCAGTATTCAGCTGGGCGCAACGGTGGACTACGCCATTTTGACCTTGGATCACTTCAAGGAAGAAAGAGAGAAAAAGAGCAGAAAGGAAGCCATTATTGCTTCCATTGAAAAGAGCCTATCCTCCCTCTTTGTTTCCGGAACGATTTTGGCGGTGGTCGGCTATGTGATTTCCTTTATCTCCTCCGTTCCGGCCATCGGACAGCTGGGAAAGTTGATCGGAAGAGGCGCCGTATGCTCCCTCTTCTTCGTAATCTTCCTCATGCCCTCGCTTTTAGGCATTTTGGATAGAGTACTGATTTTCGCAGAAAAGAAAAAGAAAGCGGTGAAGAATAAAGTTGCCCGCTCTATTGCAGTATAGACCTGTATTGGGGGTGCTCTTGCACTCGTCTTGTTCGTCATAGTGAAGGACTGTAATTATAAAACAATATACGCTTTGATGCAGCATATCCCTGTAAGTGGGGCACGCTCGCGCTAACCTCGCCCTTTGTTGTAGTGAAGGACTATAATTATATAAGATACGCTTTGATGTAGCATATCCCTGTAAGTGGGGCACGCTTCCGCTAACTTCGCCTTCGCAGCGGTACTAACTTCAAGCTTCGTTTTACTCGCTTTCAGTAAGTACCGGCGGGCTCAGATTGCCCCTTTTACAGGGATATGCTGCATCAGTCGCTTAAACTTGTTGTTTTTTATAGTCCTTCACTAATTCTGAGTCTTTCGCATCCGGCAAGTATCGATGGGTTAGATTGCCCCTTTACAGATCTATATTGCATTAGTTGCTTTAACTTGTCGGATACTATTTGAAAATGATGGGAGACTTTTGTTATAGAGAAAATAAAATGAATTTTGTATAATACTGTTGCACAATCAGTGAAAACTTGTATATGCACAGGAGATTCATTATGACAAGAGAGGAAAGAGCAGAAAAGTGGTTTTCCAATATACCCGCTGCGGAATCCATCAGCACAGAAAGCAAAATAGAAATATGTGATAAGGCTGCAAAGAGAATGATGATTATCATTTTGGGCTTATTGACTTTAGAGTTCATTTTGCTATTCGTTGTAGGAGGAGAAATCTTCACTAGGGTAGCAGACTTTTTGAATCGCATTTCGGAAGGCGGACATACGGGAAATCACTCTCAAGGTCTTGCACTTACAGGAATCATTGTGTTCTTACCTGTTTTTATAATCCCTTTGACGGCTGCTTTTAGCTATAAAAATAATTATCTTAAAGCTGAACTGGCTAAGATTGTGACCAGTAGAGAAAATACTGCTGGCAAAGAGTCGGCTTTGCCAAGTTTTACTAAAGAAAGTGAAAGCGATATTCTCCATTTTGATACTTTGAATTTCAAATTAGCGATTATTCAAGTCTTGATGTATGACCTGCATTTGCTGAAGCCGGAATTTGATATCTATGCTTTTGCCGACCAATATAAAGGCAAAAATATCGATACGAACAGTGATGCCATTATAGAACCTGCGATGAATTTCTTTAAGGAAATGGAAATTCCAAAGAACTTTGCCCCCTATGTGGAAATGCTCTACATGGACGGCGGGAATGATGTGTACATGAACATTATTCCCCAGTGGGATGGAGAAGACGACAGTTTTGACCTAAATGAAATCACTTTGGAAGAACTACAGCAATTTCCAAATCTAAAAAAAGCTAACCTTATGAGCAGTGATTTTGATAAGGTAAAAGAAGTATCCGAGGCTGCAAATATTGCAGTAGAACCGCTTTAACAATGAAAACAAATGATAGTATTAGCAAAGTTGGTAAGGAGATATGTAAAGTATGGGAGCGTTCTAAGCTCTGAGGCAGTGAAGGACTATAAGAATCCCAAAGCTAAAGCGATTGATCCAGTATAGGCCTGTAAAAGGGGCAATCCAGTCCACCGCACTTACTGAGCACAAGAGCAATGAAGGACTATAAGAATCTCACTATGTCGCAATAAGCCATGTGATTAAAAAGCTTGTCAGAACCATCTTTCGGAT
>NZ_DBHIGR010000213.1:0-3134 GCF_057249185.1 Oribacterium sp. | reverse complement strand
ATCGATTTGATTCGCTCCCAGCTTGATTTCGATTCCACACCACTCTCCCTCAGGAGTTACAATAACCGCATCCATTTCCCGATTACGATAATCCTGATAATGATATAGAGATGCGCCAAAGGATTCGGCATAAATCTTCAAGTCCCTCTCACACAGAGCCTCAAACAAAAATCCCAAGGTATTTAAATCATTTTTCAACATTTCCGGACTTGCATTGAGTAAGGCACATGCCAAAGAAGGGTCAGCCAAATGCCGTTTTTCCGCCTGCTTTACCCGTATTGTGGAACGTAATTCTGTACCATAAGGCTTTTGATTATCAATCAGAAAGAGTCTGTTTAAAATGTCCAAATAGGTTGCAACGGTCTCTACCACAATGTCTTCATGGTCTATGTCTTTGATATCATCCTTCAGCTTCTTATTACTCACTGTGGTGGCTTCATTTCTGGCAAGGGAACGAAGGAGCAGTTCCATCTTGTGGCGGTCTCTTTTTACACCGTCTATTCGCTCTATATCATCATTTAAAATGGCGGAGATATACTCCTTCGGTAGTAATGCGGCTTGCTCCAAGGGCAAATCCTGGTTATTCGGCCAACCGCCACGAATAATATAATCAATCAAATCACTAAGCTGCACTTCTCCTGTAAGTTGAGATTCCAGACTTCCGGAGCAAATGCCCTTTAAGGAGACTTTTCCACTGGATTTTCCACTTTCAAATAAAGACATCGGTCGCATTCTCAGGCGTGCAATTCGTCCTGCCCCACTATGCAGGATACCCTTTTGATTCGGGGTTGCAGAACCGGTCAAAATAAATCTTCCCTTTTCCTTTGATAAATCCACTGCAAAACGAACCGCATCCCAAAGGGAGGGAACCTCCTGCCATTCGTCCAACAGACGAGGAGCTTCTCCCTCTAAAACAAGAGACGGATCCAGTTCCGCCAGCTTTCTATTTTGAAAATTTCCTGTAGGGTCTGCTAAGTAAAACTCACTTCGACTATGGTAGGCAGAAGTCCAGGTTTTTCCGCACCACTTTGGACCTTCAATGCATACTGCACCAAAGGTCTTTAAATAGGTCTCTACAGAATCATCGATAATTCTTGCCTGATATAAGTCTCTTCTCATGCCCTACCCCCACAATATTTCTTGTGATTATAGTTCAATTCGAGAGATTTGTAAATTTCAACTCGATAGATTTCACATTTTCAATTCGAGAGATTTTGAATTTCCAGTTCGATAAATTTTGAATTTCCAATTCGATGAATTTCACTTTTTCAACCCAATGGATTTTGAATCCGGTTCAATTCTCAACTCGATAGATTTTCAATTTCCAGTTCAACACCGTATAACTCGATGAATTCCCTATACTACTTCTTTTTCCTCACTGCCTCTTTCCGCACTCTCTGCCTTTGTTCTTCCTGTGTAAGCTGCTTTTCCTTTCTTGCACTTTCTCGTTGTCTTGCCTTTTCCTCTTTCCGAAGCTGAGCCTTGGTCTTTTTCTCCTCCGGATTCTCTTCCACAACTTTCTCTTCCGGATCCGCTAGCTTTGTAGCGGAAAATAAATAATCCTCTACCGAATAGTGAAGCTCTTCTTCCGACTGCTCCTTCGCCTGTGCCTCCATTTCCTCCCGGCTCTGCTTCGTCATTTTCAGCCACTTCTGAAAATCTCTTTCTACAAAGGTCAGTTGTTCCTTTGAGGATATTTCCTTAAAAATGTCAGAAAGGTTCTCCTCCATTTTCCGTAAAATCTCTTCCTTCATATCCCAAAAATAGGGATAAAAGCGACTGTACATAGGATTGAAATTCCCAAAGAGCAGGGCATCCGGGCTGACCTGCAGGGCATCGGCAATCCGCAAGAGATTCTCCAGACTGCAACCGATTCCGCCTATTTCTATTCTGGAAATGGTATTTGTTGTACTAAAAATGAGCTCCGCCAAATCGCTTTGTCGAAGCCCTCTTAATACACGATATTTTTTGATTTGTTTTCCCAAAGTCTGAAAATCTATGCCTCTATAAATCCAAGGAATGTTCTCATTTCCCTTGCCTGCGCCCATGGTCTTTCCTCATTTTCTCGTATCAGTTAACTTTGCTTATGAGGAAAGCATAGATGGATTTTGTAGAATTAGGTATGACGAATTTCGATAGTTTATTTCTTTATACGTAGAATTATTTTTGCTTCTTTCGAAGAAAGCCATCCTTCCTTTTCTCCGGATAGTTTTCCTTCCAGTATCATAGACATCAGCTCTTGTTTCGCTTGTATTTGATTGTACCGGTCTGAAGCATGGTTTTCAGAAACAGAAGTTAGATTTGTGTCGGGCATGGTTCTTCTTCTTATTAGTCATTATTCTGGAGAGCATTGGTCGTTACATGTTTAAATTCTTTTCTATAAAAACGATATTGGCTCGCTTCCTTAAATTCATAGGATCTAGTATCAATAACAAGGTTACTGGATGACATATCTTCCTGAGGATTGATAGTTTCGTTACCATCTATTTTGCCATTCATTAGGAGTACTTGTGAACCACGATGTAAAATGACTACTTGAAAGGGGGACTCATCCTTATTCTGCTCATTTCGATAGTTGTACTCCGTATCTCCCTGTTCTGTTTGATTTATACTATCAGATTTTATTTTTTCTTCTACCCTCTCTAAATCAGAAGCACTAATTATTTGAACAATTTCATAGTCCCTCTTATCCATGTATGGATTCTGGTTCATCCCAATTATCGAAAACTTTAGTAATGGATACATAATCACAATAAAAAATACAAACATCATACTAGTTTCATGACACTTTCTTATTGAATTATTATTCTCACTTCGGTACTCTGCTCGCAAACAAAATAAAAGGTAATACGCTAAGAACAGATATGTAGTAATTACATATTTTAACTTCTGACTCTCAGTCCAAAATATGCCTATTGCTGTATATAGTATAATCAGAGATAATGTCATAATTTTTCTAAAAATGGGCTGGTGTTTAGTCTGAATATTTTCATCTCTTTGAAGAAATCCATCCCATATTAAGCAAATAATTAGTGTAGTGATAATGCCACAAAATTTAGAAATAGTATGGTTAAAAATATCCATTTTAACTTCATTAAATACAATCGCAAAACACGCGAATAAATATCAAATAA
>NZ_DBHIGR010000212.1:0-3139 GCF_057249185.1 Oribacterium sp. | reverse complement strand
CTACCCCTGCCTTTCAGATTCAAAGAGGATTTCAAATTTCTGAGGACTTAGACCTGCTTTTGATGGAGAAACTGGAACGGGAAGGTTTTTCCGGAATCAAAGACTTAGAGCTAACAGATCGAGGAAAAACTCCCCATGCCTATGCAGGAGAAGTGATTTGCCGTTTAGCGGGTATCAACAGAGGAATTGCCTCTATCATAGGAGCCCATCATGGAGTTCCTATGAAGGAAAACTATAGTCTTACGTCCTTTGTTGAAGCTTATACTGCCAACTTTTATCAGGAAGAAAAAGAAGATTCTCCAATATGCAAAAAATGGAAAGCGACACAAGAGGAGCTACTTTTCTGGGCATTAGAGAGCTGCGGTTATAAAAATGTAGAGGATCTTCCTAGATGTCCCAAACCGACGCAACTCTTACTTTCCGGACTTTTAATCATGGCGGATTGGATAGCCAGTAATGAGGAATATTTTCCTTTATTTTCTTTACAGAATGAAGTTGATCATGAGTTGGATGATGCTACAGTAAATCAAGAAGATAGGAAGAAAGAAGATACACAAATAAGTGAGAGGGTGGAATCGGCCTGGCTAAAATGGACGCAGAATCAAACATGGGAAGCGACGCAGCTTTTTGATGCAAAACAGGCTTATCAGAATTCCTTTCACTTTATGCCTAGAGATTTTCAAGAAAAAGTTTTTACAGAGATTGCCGGGGCTGAGGACATCGGCTTAGTGATTCTTGAGGCGCCCATGGGCTGCGGAAAAACGGAGGCGGCTTTAATGACTGCGGAACAATTGGCGGGAAAGCAGCAATGTGCCGGAGTTTTCTTTGGCTTGCCTACCCAAGCCAGTTCCAACGGCATTTTTCCGAGAGTGGAGTCCTGGGTAGATTCCCTTGGGCAAGAAAATCAAGAGAAATTATCTCTTCG
Organism: Oribacterium sp.; assembly: GCF_057249185.1. Lineage (NCBI taxonomy): Bacteria > Bacillati > Bacillota > Clostridia > Lachnospirales > Lachnospiraceae > Oribacterium > Oribacterium sp. Next base: position 2,214 of record NZ_DBHIGR010000212.1, on the reverse strand, counting down.
CCTATCTCATGGAAAGGCAGCTTTAAATGAAGAGTTTCAAACATTGTCCAGAAACTGTAGCGAGGGAATAGATCTGGACGGAGAAAAAACGAAGTATGTGTATGTGAATGAATGGTTTTCCGGGAGAAAGAAGGCCATGCTGGATGATTTTATAGTAGGAACTGTAGATCATTTACTCCTTATGGCTTTAAAACAAAAACATCTTATGCTTCGGCATTTGGGATTTAGTAAAAAGGTTGTCATCATTGATGAAGTGCACGCCTACGATGCCTATATGGGGCAGTACCTCTACATGGTTTTACAATGGCTTGGAGCCTATAAAGTGCCAACCATTATCTTATCCGCGACCTTACCTATAGAACGAAGAAAAGACCTGATGAAGTATTACTTGAAAGGTAGAGGGATCAAAGAGAAGGATATAGGAAATTTTGATTTCCTTAAGACAGAAAGCTATCCCTTACTTACCTTTAGCAAAGGAAGTGAGGTTGAATCTTTTTCAGACTTTCAAGAAGAGAAAGAAAAAAAGGTTACGCTTTATCAGCTGGACGAAGAGAATTTAGTAGATACCGTAAAGAGTCTTGGTAAGAATGGAGCGGTCATAGGAATTATTGTAAATACGGTTGGGAGGGCGCAGAGAATCACAAAAGATTTATTAGAAGCTTTTCCGGAAGAAGAAGTCCATCTTTTACATTCTCGATTTATCGACACGGATCGTATAAAAAAAGAAGAGGAATTACTCAAAAAAATCGGGAAAAATGCAGAGAGACCTAAGCGTTTTATCGTAGTGGGAACCCAGGTGATAGAGCAGTCCCTAGACATTGATTTTGATTTAATGATTAGTGATTTATGTCCTGTGGATCTGTTAATCCAAAGAATAGGTCGACTTCATAGGCATAAGATAGAAAGGCCTAAGGAACATAGTGAAGCGAAACTCTATCTTATGGGAACGAGTGAGAATTTAGACTTTGAAACTGGAGCAAAAAGGGTATATGGGGATTATTTACTTATCAAAACTCAATGTGCTTTAGGAAATAGTATCTCTATCCCAAAGGATATTTCTCCCCTTGTGCAGGAAGTATATGGAGACAAGGATCCCAGTTTAGCCCCTGAGTTACTGACGAAATATGAAGAGAGTAAAGAGAAACAAGAAGCAGTCTTAAAGAAGCAAAAAATGAAAGCAAAAGGATTTCGCTTAGATAAGCCTAAATTGGAGTGTTCAGATGACATTAGTTTAGACGGATTATTGGATAATGATTTGCCTATTGATTCAGAGGAGCTATTTCAGGCAAAGGTTCGAGATATTGGTTCTTCCATAGAAGTGATAGCGGTAAAAAAATATGGAGTGGGATATGGACTTTTTCAAGAGAAGAAGGACATTTCAGAAGAGCTTTCTAAAGCGTCAATTGCAAGAAAGCTGGCTTGTCAGACTTTAAGACTTGGAGAAAGTATCATCCACATAGAAAAGGAAGAGGATCTTATTCATTATTTAGAAGATTATAACAGACGAGAACTTGCTGATTGGCAGAACGAAGCGTGGCTAAAGGGAAGCTTAGGGTTGATATTTGATGAGAACAATGACTTTCCCTTAAAAAATATTGTTTTACATTACGATGAAAAATTTGGCTTGCAGTGGCATAAGAAGGAGGTGTAAAGCTTGAGCCGATTTAATTTGTTAGAAGAAAACTGGATTCGAGTTTTGGAAGAAGGGGAAATGAAAGAAGTATCCCTCATTACCCTTTTTGAAAATGCGGAAAAGTATCGGTGCTTGGCAGGGGAGATGGCGACGCAGGATTTTGCAATGCTGCGATTCCTATTAGCGGTACTGCATACCGTGTTCTCCCGGGTAAATGCTGATGGAGAAGCCTATGAGTTTTTAGAAATTGACGAGAAATTCCGACAAAAGGAGGCTGTTTCCGAGGATGACGAAGAGGAATATAATGATGCCCTCATGGAAACGTGGAAGACACTATGGAAAAGAGGTAAATTTCCTTCAGTAGTTAGGAAATATTTGGAGGCTTGGAAAGATCATTTCTACCTGCTGGATGAGAAATATCCTTTTTATCAGGTGACGAAGGAAGAAGCTCTTCCTAAGCTTCAAAATAATAAAAATACCGGATTTGTTACAGGAAGTCAGATTAATAGAACAATATCAGAAAGTAAAAATAAGATGGCTTTATTCTCTCCAAAGGGAGAAAAGTATAAGAGTAAAATGCA
>NZ_DBHIGR010000211.1:0-3161 GCF_057249185.1 Oribacterium sp. | reverse complement strand
TTTCTTTTGCTTATCGAGATAAAAAAAATTCCCCTTCGAATAGGCTCTTTCCGGTCTATGAAAGGAAAATAATTTACGCTCACTTCTGTTTCTCGGAAAAGTGATTTTGAGGAAAGACAATGATGTGTATTCTTCTCCGACCGCATCTATTTTATCTAAGGAAGGGGGCAAAGTCTAATTTTGAATTCTTATAAAACTCTCTTTTTATGTGTTTTTACTATAATTAATCTTTAAGGGAAATTGCATAAAATCTCCTTCCTTATGCACAGGAGCTTTTTCTTTTCTTTCTGACTCCTTTTGGGAAAATCCTTGTATTTCCTTATAGATAGCAAAAAACCCGGCGTCTCCGTCGGGTCCTCTGCTGTATAGAGTAGTAAGGGTCGATTAAACCTGTTCGCCAATTTTTAGGTCGAATCCTTATCGATTCGAGTAAGGCAATTCTACCCCATTTCTCCCGGCTTGTCAATTCTTTTTCAATCCTATTTGGGCATTTTATCCTGTTTTCTTTATTAAAATAATTATCAATTTGAGCTTTTTGCATAAATCCCTTTTATGCATAGATATAAATGAAGTATACCGTCCTTTTTCTGCTTTAAAACAGTATATTTTTTCGTTGCTTGCCGGCTTATTTCAGAAGCCGGTTTAGCCGGTTTTTCATCTGCCCTTAGGCATTTTCAGAAGGAGAATTAGCCAGCCTTTACCTCCTTTTAGGCATTTTCAGGGGAAAGCTTTCCGTTTTCCTTCTTCTTATACCAATCCTTTCCCAGCATGATTCTACTAATCAGCATGGAGGCCACCGTATCGCCGCAGGAGTTCAACAGGGTACATCCGGCGTCAAAAAGCTGAGTCAGCATCAGCATCATAGGCAAAGCCTGTGGAGGAAATCCGAAGGCGGCAAGAATCATAGTTTCCATGGCCGCTCCACCGCCGGGGACGGAGGAAACCGCCACGCTGGCCACTACGGACACCACTATCGCATAGAGGTAATCTCCTATGCCGTGGAAGGAATGGCCAAAAAGAGCGGAAACCAATAAAATCTCATACACTGTTGCAAGACATGCGCCATCCATATGGCAGGTGGCTCCGGTAGGAATGACTACAGAAGAAATTTCTCTGGGTACCCCCAAATCATCGCAGGATTCCAGCTGTAAGGGAATGGCTGCTGCAGAGCTTCTGGTTCCCAGGGCCGTTAATGCCGGAAGGAAAATTACCCGGAAGAAATTTTTCACTCCCCAGGGGCCTGCTGCCAAAAACGCATAGAAGCCAAGGAAAAGGAAGAAATATACGATAACCGTGGGGTAAAATGTAAGTAAGGCTCTTCCATAGGTTTTAATCAAGTCAATGCCGTAGGTTCCGGTTAAATCTGCAAAATACGCTCCGATTCCAATGGGAGCCAGCTTCATTAAAAGAGAAACCATCTTATAAAAGACCTTGGACCACTGGTTCAGAAAATTGGCTACATACTCTCCCTCTTTTCCCATTAGAGATACTGCCATTCCGGTAAAGATGGAAAAGATAATCAGAGGCAGGATATGGGCACGACTGATGACCAGGGGAAAATCGGAAACCGTAAACATATCTACGATCTGGCTGGCCATATCCGTTTTCTTCACATCCTCCACGGCTTCCGCCACTAAGTTCAACCGGGTATCCAGCCCCACGAAGTGCACTACGGTAAACATCAAAACCGCCGCTATCGCCGCCGTACTGACAAAAATCAGAATCAGGTAAAAAAGCAATTTTCCTACCTTATTGGTATCCGATACATTGGCAATGGAGCCGGAAATGGAAAAGAAAATCAAAGGCACCAGCAGGGTAAATAAAAGATTTAAAAAAATCTGTCCCACGGGCTTTAAAAAGGCTACCTTTTCCCGAAATACCAATCCCAAAATAGCGCCTATTGTTACACAAAGCAGGAGAAGCAGCGGTTCCTGATAGGCTCCAAGCCCTCCCTTTTTTTGCGGGTTCTGTTTCGAGCCGCCTTCTCTCCCTAAGTCTGCTCTACTCTGCGGCATAGTCCCGCTGCTCTCTACTGTCTCTTTGCTCTCTCCCATAGACTCTCCCTTCTTTCAACCAATCACCCTTACACTCCACATTTACGACATTTCCGCCAAAGAAAGTCCGTATTTTACTGATATGATTAGTGAAATTATTACAATTTTATACTACTTTTAATATTTTATTCAAAATACTTTTTTTTGCAAGAAAAAATTTTCCAAAGATTTTTCAAACATTTTCCTGCTCTTCTGCTCACAGTTCTTCTCACTCTATTTCTTTTTCAAAAAATGGAGTAAGATATGTATCGTAGTTCAAGAAAGGAAAACACCGGCAGTAATAAAAGTAATGAAATACAAAAAGCGTTGAAAGGAGTTTCTATGAAAAAGGTACTGGCATTTTTTGCGGAGGGCACGGAAGAAATTGAATGTTTAATGGTGGTGGATATTTTACGAAGAGCCGGCGTTTCGGTGGAGCTTATCGCCGTTGCTCCGGAAAATCTCGTGAAAGGCTCCCATCAGATTACCGTGCTCTGTGATAAGAATATTTCCGAGCTTACGGAAAATGATTTTTCCTCCGCGGATTTACTTTTCTTACCCGGTGGAATTCCCGGAGTTCCCCACTTAGAGGAAAATAAAAGCCTGCTGGAAGCTTTAGAAAAGCAGTTCCAATCAGGAAAGGATCTGGCCGCAATCTGTGCAGCCCCCGGCATTTTCGGCCGTCTGGGATTTTTGAAAGAGCAAGACTTCACCTGCTACCCTGGCTTCGAAGAAGGCATCTCCGGTGTAGACGGCGCAAAATGGAGCGGAAAAGCCGTGGAAGTGGGAAAACAGATCATCACCGGAAGAGGAATGGGTGTCGCCTTAGACTTCGCCTTAGCACTGGTGGAAAGACTGGAAGGCGCTGAAAAGGCCGCCCAGCTGAAGAAAGGGGTACAACACCCTGAATGCATTTAGACTACTGTTTCTCCAGTAGCATTAAAAGGTGAAGCATTAAATTCAGCCAGGTTTTCTATAGGATAGGGATGAAATGAGTGGTAATCTGAGCCCGATACTTGCGAAATCCGATGAAGTGAAGAACTGTAAAAATCAATAAGTGAAGCGAATAATGCAGTATGTGTCTATAATAGGGGTAATCTGAGCCCGCTGGTACTTACTGAAAGCGAG
>NZ_DBHIGR010000210.1:2834-3166 GCF_057249185.1 Oribacterium sp. | reverse complement strand
CCGGAATCTTGAAACAAAAAAGAAAAAGTATTTACAGCGGAAGGAGGGACTATGCCATTAACATTAGCAGGAACAGGAGTTCCACAGATTATCCAGAAGATTAGTGGAAGTGCAGAAGTGAGACAGCATCTTAGCGACCTGGGCTTTGTGGTAGGGGGAGAGGTTACCGTGATTTCCACCTCTATGGGCAATGTCATTGTGAAGGTAAAGGATGCCAGAGTAGCCATCAGTAAGGAAATGGCGAACAAAATCATGGTGTAAATGGTACAGGATGAAAGCTAAAAGATTCTGAAAATTTTTCTCTTCGGAAGTTATGGGGCCCAGGCCGGAGA
>NZ_DBHIGR010000210.1:0-2824 GCF_057249185.1 Oribacterium sp. | reverse complement strand
AAGAGAAGTAATTTTAGAGAGTATTACTAGCGAGAGAAGGTGGAGGACAAGATGACACTGAAAGATTTAAAACCGGGACAGAGTGCTGTCGTAAAGAAACTATCAGGCGAGGGCGCTGTAAAGAGAAGAATTATGGACATGGGCCTAACCAAGGGAGCGGAGCTTTTTGTTCGTAAGGTGGCGCCATTGGGAGATCCTTTGGAGCTTACAGTACGGGGATATGAATTATCCGTTCGTAAAGCAGATGCCGAGATGATTGAAGTAGAATTAAAGAACTAGGAGGAGAGACATGGCCATTACCATCGCGCTTGCCGGAAACCCGAATGCCGGCAAAACCACATTGTTTAACCAGCTCACCGGTTCCAACCAGTATGTAGGAAACTGGCCCGGTGTAACTGTGGAAAAGAAAGAAGGAAAGCTTAAGGGACACAAGGATGTGGTCATCGCAGACCTTCCCGGAATTTATTCTCTTTCTCCTTATACCCTGGAGGAAGTGGTAGCGAGAAATTATTTGATCAATAACCGCCCGGATGCTATCTTAAACATCGTGGACGGAACCAACTTAGAGAGAAACCTTTACCTTTCTACTCAGTTGAAGGAATTGGGCATCCCCGTTGTTATGGCCATCAACATGATGGACGTAGTAGAGAAGAATGGAGATGTGCTGAATCTGGAAGAGCTTGGAAAGGCTATGGGCTGTAAGGTAGTCAGCATTTCCGCTTTAAGAAACAAGGGTGTGGCGGAGGCCTCTGCCTTAGCCGTTGCAGAAGCTAATGCGAAGAACGGTGCTATCGTACAGCACAGGTTCTCTGAACAGGTGGAAGGAGCAATCAACTCCATTGAGAATCTTTTGGAGGGCAATGTACCGGAGAGCCAGAAGCGTTTCTTCGCCATCAAGCTTTTCGAAAGAGATGATAAGATTCGTAATGAAATGCCGGAGAAGGCGAAGAACTTGGATGTGGAGAGCATCATTGCCGCTGTAGAGAAGGCGGAGGACGATGATTCCGAGAGTATCATCACCAATGAGCGATACAACTATATTCAGAGCATTATCGATGCGGCTTATGTAAAGAGAGCCCAGAAGGGACTTACTGTTTCCGATAAGATTGACGCCATCGTAACCAACCGTTTTCTGGCAATCCCCATCTTCGCCGCAGCGATGTTCCTGGTGTACTACATTTCTATTTCTACCATTGGAACTGCAATGACCGACTGGGTAAATGACGTTTTGTTCGGCTCCGATCCATGGTCTTTCTTCGGTCTGGTGGACGTTCCATCTATTCCGGGCATTGCTACCTCTGCACTGGAAGCTATGAATGTAAGTGAGGCCATTCAGGGACTTGTAATCGATGGAATCATTGCCGGTATGGGTGCGGTAATCGGATTCTTACCCCAGATGCTGACCTTCTTCCTCTTCCTTGCTTTCCTGGAGGGATGCGGATACATGGCCAGAGTTGCCTTCATCATGGATAGAATTTTCCGTAAGTTCGGTCTTTCCGGAAAGTCCTTCATCCCCATGTTGATCGGTACCGGTTGCGGTGTTCCCGGTGTTATGGGATCCCGTACCGTAGAGAATGATAGAGATCGTCGTATGACCATTATGACCACTACCTTCATTCCTTGTTCCGCAAAGCTTCCCATTATTGCTCTTTTAGCAGGTGCAATGTTTGACAACTCTGCTTGGGTAGGCTGGAGTGCATATTTCTTAGGAATCTGTGCTATCGTATTCTCCGGAATCGTATTAAAGAAGACCAAGATGTTTGCCGGAAAGCCGGCACCATTCGTTATGGAGCTTCCTGCATACCACATGCCAAGACCGATTGATATTTTAAAGAGTGTAGGAGAAAGAGGAATGTCCTTCGTTAAGAAGGCGGGAACCGTTATCCTTCTGGCAACCATTCTGGTATGGTTCTTATCCCGTTTTAACTTTAGCTTACAGTATCTTCCTGAGGAAGATATGGATACTTCTATCCTGGCAGCTTTTGGTAATGCCTTGGCTTGGCTTTTTGCTCCTCTCGGATGGGGAAAGTGGAAGGCTGTTGTGGCAGCTCTTACCGGACTTATCGCGAAGGAGAACGTAGTAGGAACCTTCGGTACCCTCTTCCACTATGCGGGAAGCGTAGATTTAAAAGATGACAGTACGGCAATCTGGCCACAGGTTAAGGAATACTTTGCCAGCGGCGTAGCAGGCTACAGCTTCCTTGCTTTCAACCTTCTCTGCGCACCTTGCTTTGCAGCTATCGGTGCTATCAAGAGAGAGATGAACAACGGTAGATGGACCATCTTCGCTATTGCTTGGGAGTGCTTCCTGGCTTACTGTGTATCTCTGGTTATTTATCAGGTAGGCGGTTTAGTAACCGGTGAGGTTGCCTTTAACCCATTCACCATCGTTGCCTTTATCCTGATTCTTGCAGGACTTTGGGGCTTGTTCAGACCTTACAAGGAAGCGGCAACTCTTTCCGATTCCGAAGAGCTGGCAGTCGAGAAGGCTATGGCATAAAGACTTTTATGAATGTGTTCCGGAAAACGGAAAGAGCTTGAAAAGGAGCTCCTGCCTCGCAGGGCTCTTTTTCATTTCTAATTCTTAGAAAATGACAAAGGCAAAGCCGGAGATATTTTGTTGCGCATTGAGCCGGTTTTTACTGTCATTTTCGATAGATAGGGAAAAAAGATAGCCGAAAAAAGATATTCTAAAAGCCAAGTTTTTTTGAAGAAATCCTAAAGAATATTAATTTTTAGAATAAACCTTTGGAAAATGACGGTTTTGCTATAATATAGTAAATAAGTTCGTTATGCGAACGGTCTTATTCAGTAGAGCTTTATA
>NZ_DBHIGR010000209.1:0-3217 GCF_057249185.1 Oribacterium sp. | reverse complement strand
GACCGGTTCCCTCAGAAAAGGACATCAGCACAAACTTCATTTTCTCATTATGCATCAAGTCCATGTTCACAATCTTACCCTCCTGATAGGGGAGTAAGTCTGCCAAACGAAAAACCTCACCTGCTTTTACTGCTTCATTCATAAAATCTTCCCTCCTTATGGAAATTTCTGTGTATACTGCGCCCTTTTCACTACGGACTCCCACCGGTTTCTCCACCGGGGTGAGAATGGCCTGCCCCTTGGAAAGGAACTTCCCATCTCCTTCTCCATAAACTTCTATCTCCCCCTCCGCTACGAAAAGTAGCTTATGATAGGGATAAAGCTCTGCACTAATATCCGTCCTCTCCGCCATGGAAAAATAAATAACGGCGTTTTCTCCCGGATGAATCTGCTTGGAGACGGTACATCCCCGTACCGGTGGATTCTCTCTTGCTATGGAAAACACTTCTCCGACTTTTTCTTTCATAAGCCTCCTTTCTTTACTGAAGGACTTTGATTTTGAAAATGTTTTAAGCTTTAAAACATTGCTCTTGAAGTCTCTTTAAGCTCTAAAAAGTTTTGCCCTAGAAACGCTTTAAACTTTAGATTTATAAAGGGCTTGCATCTTTAAATCCTTCTTACAAAGTCTATTGTATACAATATATGCGATTCATTTGTTGCAAATGCAACAAATGAATCTAACAAAAGCAAAAAAGAATTTTTACCGATATATCTCATACAGATGCTTTCTACAATTAGATACATTATTTATCGCCATAATGAGAACCACATTCTACAATTTCCAGCATATCTCCCACAATACGAAAAACAATACGATTTTTTTCATCAATTCTTGCACTCCAAAAACCGAACAAATTACCTGATAATTTTTCCGGTTTTCCAATACAATTATATCCATTTCTATCTATGTCTTTCAAAATTTTATTTATTCTTCTTAGTGTTTTCTTATCTTGTCCCTGCCAGTATAAATATTCCTCCCACGCTTCATCATGCCATATTTTTCTCATTATTCGGCCTCAATAAGCTCATGCTCATGTATCTTATATCCAGCCTTCATCTCCGCAACTCGTCTTTCCAAAGTAGCTAAATGTTCACTACTATAAAAAGTGTCTCTCTCTGTAGTAATTTCAAATGGAATTCTCCTTTCACGAACTACCGTTTTAGCAAAAATACAAAATGCCGTAGTCATATTCATCCCCACATCAGAACAAAACTCATCAAACTGTTTCTTTAAATCTTCATCCATACGAACGCTAATACTCGTCTGTGCCATAAGAAATCCTCCTTATCTGTATTGAATTTTAGAATCACTTTCTATGTATTATATATACATTGTATTATATTTTCAATGCAATGTATATATAATTATTGTTAATTTGGTAATTTGCATTATAAAGTAAATCACCATACTAATTAGTGAAAATTGATTCGCTTAATCAAGATGGTTTCTTCATAATTCTTTTAAAGAAATATTAACTCTTTATCAACTAACTCTGCTTCCATTTCCAAAGAGCTGTTCCAAAAATGAGGGCATATCCCACGAAGCTATAAACGTCCGGAATTTCCCCAAAGACCACAAAGCCCAAAACAGCCGCAAAGAGTACCTGAGAATAGTCAAAGACGGAAATCTCCTTTGCAGGGGCATAGGCATAGGCCTTAGTCACAAAAATCTGCCCCACCGCCGCACTACATCCTGCCAAAATTAAAAAGATAGTCTGTTGCACAGTCATAGGCTTATATTGCAAGACAAAAAACGGAAGCAAGACCAGCACCGAAAACAGGGAAAATGAAAAAACCACTACCGGTCCTTTCACACCACCTAATCCCAGCTTTCTCACATAGGTATAGGCTGTTCCTGCTGAGAAACCGCCAAAAAGTGCCACCAGCGCGGGAAGTCCCACAATTCCCTGACCGGGCTTCACCACAAAGGCAGCACCCAGCAAGGCTAATAAGACGGACACAGTCGCCATCTTATTGGGTTTTTCTCCCAGAATAAAGATAGACATTACTATGGAAAAGAAGGGCGCCATTTTTTGTAAAATGCCAGCATCCCCCAGCTTCAAGTAGCCAATCGACCAAAAGTTGCAAAGGATACCGAAGGTTCCAAAACAGCAGCGAAGCAATAAAGGAATCCTAAGCTCCTTTGGGACAGCATAGTGGATTCCCTGCTTTCGCATCATTATAAAGGCAATCAAAGCTGCCACACAATTTCGAAACATTGCTTTCTGCATAGTAGGCAGATCTCCGGAAAGCTTTACAAAGAAGGACATACCTGCAAAACCTGCCGCCGAAAGGATTATGGAAATGATTCCCTTTATTTTACGGTCTTTTTCTAATCTGATTTCTTCTTTCATTTACACAACTCTGCTTTCCCTTTTACTCCATAATCCACCGAATCCCCTTTTCGATTCTTTGCTCCACTTCACAAAAATGGTTTCCGGGATTTTGCTCAAAATTCACACTATAGCCTAGGGATTGGTAGTACTCTACCAGTTCCCGGGTTTTGCTTTCTATTGTGGACAGGACGGCATGCTTGGTCCTCGCTTCCTCTGTTCCTAAAGAAAAATACAGCTTCTCCAGTGTTCTCAGCATTTTCTTCTCCTTGGCAAATGAAACAAAGTCCGGATACCAAAGGGAGCCGGAGACAGAGGCAATTCGAGAAAATAAAGGACTTCGATAGCCGGCATATAGGGCAAAAAGACCGGCCAAGGAATATCCGGCTAAGGCATAATATGTAGGCTCTTCTCCAAGAATTTCTACTACCCTCGGAACAATTTCCTTTTCTAAAAGGAACAAATATTCATCCGCTCCGCCAATAAAATCCTTCTCATTTTTAATAAGAGCGGGACTATCCCAGGGGCACATGTTCTTCTGCCATTCCAAGTTGTTGATACAAAGAAGCGGAAATGTAAAGTACTCCTGCCCTTGCAAAAGCTTTACCACCGCCTCTTCCTCTTCGGAAAAGCAATGAAGAATCAGTAGAGGAGAGGATAATTTAACTTCTGATGATTTGACTTCTGATAATTTCCCTCTCAAAGCTTTTGCTTCCATAGTCTGACCATTCGTGTTCAGTCTGATATTTGTATTCGCCTGATTTAATTTCTTCTCCACCATACTTTCAAGAGGTTGATACAGTGTCGCTTTCTTTCCCTCTACGGAAAAGGACGATATTTTCAGCTCTTTTTCCATTCCTATATTCTCCATTCCTATTTTTTCT
>NZ_DBHIGR010000208.1:0-3243 GCF_057249185.1 Oribacterium sp. | reverse complement strand
ATTTTTTCTAAAAATCCTTTATACATTTCCATAGACCGGACGACATATTATAAGACAATAAGAAGAAATCTTCGGAGTTGAAAATATTTGTTCCGCTGGATAAAAACCTTTGGAAATGGAGATTGTATGAACGATTATCAAAAGAAGTATTTAGAGCAGAGTATTATGCAGATGAGTCAGGGGGAACTGTTGGTTTTAACCTTTGATGAGGCTATTAAGTGTTTAAAGAAAGCAACTTTTGCTTTGGAAGATAAAAATTATGAGAAATTTGAAGAAGCCTTAAAGAAAACCACTAAGATTATTCGTTACTTGCACAATACCTTGGATATGGAGCAACCTATCAGTAGAGATTTAGCAAGGCTATATGATTTTGTTACCTTTGACTTAGGCTTGGTGCAGGCCGGAAGAGAGAGAAGACAAGAGGAGCTTCCCAAGCTGGTTGACATTTTATCCGATTTGCGTGACGGCTTCCTGGGGGCAAGTAAAATTGCCAGAGATACTCATATCCCAAAAGAAGCGAAGGTTGTGGGATAAGAAAGGGGCTGCCTATGCAGCTCCTTTCTTCTGTGTCACGGAAAGGAAGAATCATGGAGAGAAAAGAGAATCCGCAGCTGGAAAAGCTTGCTAGCCTATTTCAGAGAAGATATAATATCGTCAGCGAATTAAAAAAAGAGACTGATGAGCTTTCTGAAGCCATGCAAAGACAGGACAATGTGAGTCTGGACTTATTATTAGATTTGCGGCAGGAGGCTTTAAATAAGTTGGAAAACAACTGGGTGGAGATGAATCTTTTGGTGGAAGAGGAAGAAGATTTAAGAAGGACTTTTCAACGACTTCTACAGGAAGATCCTAAGCATAGTGCCGCATATCCTTTTTTGGAAAGAAGAATTCTGGAATTAAGAGGGAAGATTGAGGAATCTATAGGCTTCATTAAGGAAAGAGATGCCAGAACTACAGCTCAGGCCTTACAAACCCAGAAGTTTTTATGGGAGCAGATTCCCGAAGAGCTGAAGGAAGAAGTGGTTTAGCTTTATTTTCTAACGAAGGAAAGAAAAGATAATTAAAATTGAAATATCAGCAGGTTGTTCAAGGATGAGAAAGGATTGCAAGGACGGCGATGAATCGTAGTGTATATGAGGGTAAGTTTTTAATTAATTTATTGGGGAGTACTTTACGACAGGATGATTCCTTCCCTGTGATGCGAAGGATGAACTGGGGCAGACTTTACCGTATCGCTGATTATCATGAGCTTGCTTCAGGAATTTACTTGGGGATGCTTTCCGCAGGTGCCAGAGTGCCCTCTTTATTCGGTGAAAAATTTTTCCATCGGTATCAGGAGGCGGTTCGCTATGGTGAGATTTATGAGTCTTCCGAGTTGGAAATTCTAGGGGCTTTTCAGGCGGTAAAGGTTCCGGCGGTGGTTTTGGAAAGTGCAGCTGTACGGCGGCTCTATCATTTGCCGGAAACAGCGGCCAATTCCCCCCTTCGCCTTTATATTCCGGAAGAACGGTATTATATGGCCAGGGGCTATCTTTTTGACTTGGGCTATGAGACGGATCAGTTCTATTCCGGCTTTGGAGAGCACATGAAGAGAGCGGGAGGCTTTCAGGTGGAGATTTACCATCATTTGCCCTTCCTGACCAAGAATTACAAAAAACACATGAAGTCTCTGATTGACAGAGCTTATCCGGATAAGAAGTACCCGGTGCTGAAAGTTCTGTCTTTGGAAAGCAGCTATATGTTCCGTATGGCGGAGGCTTGCTATCATTTCTGCACAGATAACTTAAAGATTCGTGAGCTTTTGGATCTTTATCTGTTTTATAAGCTTTTCCATAAGGATATGAATAAGAAATTCCTGGATGCCAGAATCAAGGAGTTGGATATTTCTTTGTTGTCTCAATCCTTGTTGCATATGGCGGATATGTGGTTCAGCAGTCGTAAGGATTCTTTGTTCCCCTATCCGAAGGACAGCATCAGTCTCTTTGATGACATGGAAAGTCGTATTCTTTCCAACGGTATGGTGGGAGCGGACAGTATTCCGGAGGCGGCCAAGCTTCGTAAAGCCATTAAGGATGCGGAAAATAAAGAAGAACGGGCAGCCAAGTGGAGAAAGTGGAAGGAAAAATGGAAGAACCGCTTTGACGGCATAAAGAAGCAGCTTCGTTGGATTTTCCCGGAAAGCTCCTATATGAAGAGTCTCTACCCCGGTCTGGAGAATGCGCCATTCTTGCTGCCTCTTTACTGGATCAGGAGAGATTTCAAGCTGATCCGTATTATGATGTTGCCGGATAAGATTGAGGAACCAAAGGGAGAGAACGGTGGCGAGAAGTCTTCGGAGACCAAGGGACAAAGCACCGGCGGAGTAGGCTCCATTGAGGCCATGAGCTATCAGGATGATCCTTTCCGAAAGAACGGCAGAAAGAAAGTCTTCTATAAAGGAAGAAGAAATAACGAGTCCGAGGCCTTGTCCACGACCAACAGTGTCGGGGAAAGCGAGGCTGAAGAGGAAGAACTTCCATTATACAAAGATACCGCCTTTTTACAGGAAGAGGTGGAGGAAGAAGATCTTCCTTTGGAGCAGGATGAGAATCAGGAAACAGAAGGAAGTCTATGGGACTTCAAAGCGCCTCCCCGTCTTGCTAAGGAAGAAAAGCGCCCTGAAGTTAGAAGCGAAACCAAGTCAGAGCCTATATTAAGTCCTGAAACGGAGGCTTTACTGCAGGAGGCCTTTGCAAAAATGGAGGCTATTCAAAAAGAAGAGAAGGCTAATTCAGAGGATGCAGAGAGCAATAAGAGTGCCGCCGGTTTATCGGAAGAACAGGAAAGACTGGCACTGGCTATGCTTTCCGCCATGCTTCCGGAGGAAGAAGCTGCTCCTTTAGAGGAGACGCCCCAGAGCGGAGGAAAAATAGATACAGCCCAGGTGGATGGAAAGGAAGTCAGTGTGAAATCCTGGTCCTTCCCAAAGGATGAGAAATAAACGAGATAGCAGATGCTACGCTAGAGATATTCGTTAAGAATTGGAATGCGAAAGAAGATATGCGATGAGAGCTTTCTTTTTTCGCATTTTTTTATGCTTAAGACTATCTTCGCAAAGCATACAATCTTTCGTTGTTTAAAGAGCCTTGAAATGGCTTTAAAAAAATTTGAAAAAAATTCAAGGGAAATACTTATTATTTAATTTTTACCTCCGATATATATACTGTAACAAGAATAAAACAAAAAAACTTGCTACGGAGCATC
>NZ_DBHIGR010000207.1:0-3259 GCF_057249185.1 Oribacterium sp. | reverse complement strand
AAAAAGAATAGAGAGAAACAAGATGAAATATGGTATTTACTATGCATATTGGGAAAAAGAATGGACTGGTGATTACTTTAAATATATTGACAAGGTCAAGGAACTGGGATTTGATATTCTTGAAATTTCCTGTGGTGCATTTAAAAAAGATTACACAACAGATGAGCAGTTACTTAGAATAGGGGAATATGCTAAGGAAAAAGGGATTATTTTAACAGCTGGATATGGTCCTCAGAAAGATGAAAATCTTGCCTCACCAGATGAAGCTGTACAAAAAAATGCAATTGAATTTTTCAAAGAAACACTTCGGAAACTCCATTTGATGAATATCCATATTTTAGGTGGAGGACTGTATTCTTATTGGCCGGTTGATTTTAATAGTGATATTAATAAAGAACGTGATTTTGAAACTTCTGTAAAGAATATGAAACTTATTGCAAAATATGCAGAGGAGTATGATATTACACTTGGAATGGAAGTGCTTAATCGTTTTGAAGGCTATCTTATCAATACTTGTGATGAGTGTTTAAGATATATTGATGCTGTCGGAAATAATCGAGTAGGTGTGATGTTAGATACATTTCATATGAATATTGAGGAAGATAACATTGGAGATGCCATCAGAAAAGCCGGAGATAAGCTGGTACACTTTCATATGGGAGAACGAAATCGTAAGGTTCCCGGTAAAGGTACTATGCCATGGGCCGAAATTGGACAGGCGCTTCGAGATATTCATTATCAGCATGCAGCAGTTATGGAACCATTTGTCTTACAGGGGGGAAGAGTTGGGCAAGATATAAAGATTTGGCGAAATCTTTTAACAGATACCTCAGAAGCAAAATTGGATGCAGATGCTAAACATTCATGTGAATTTGTGCGTCATGTTTTTGAATTATAATAAAAAATAGCCTACTGTGGAATGCTACTACAGTAGGTTTTTTAAATGAAAGAGGTACACTATGACGAAGTCTATAGAATTACTGAGGATCATAAAGGAACTGCAAGAAAATGCAGATATGGTAAATGGGCAAGAAATAGAAATGGCAGCAAATCTTATTGCTAAATCGACAATGATTTTTGTTGCGGGTTGTGGACGAACAGGATTTGTAATGCGTGCTTTTGCCAATCGTTTGATGCATCTAGGAAAACAAGTACATTTTGTTGGAGATGCAACCACACCGGCTATTCGATCTGGAAATTTATTGATTGTTGGAAGTGGGTCAGGAGAAACAGGAAGTCTAGTACATATAACAGAGAAAGCGAAGAAGATTGGGGCAGAAGTTTTACTTATTACTATACATGTAGATTCATCGATAGGAAAGATTGCGGATTATAGAATTATATTGCCGGGTTCTACACCTAAAAGCCAATTAAAGAATACGGATAAAAGCGTGCAAGTAATGGGGAGTTCGTTTGAACAAATGGCTTGGCTGGTTTGCGATACAATGGTTATGGATTTAATGCATTTACTGCAAATGAACGAGGAAAAAATGTTTTTAAATCATGCTAACCTTGAATAATAACTGCGTTTTAATTGTTGGCTGAAAGATATATAAAAGGAGCTGTAAAAAATCAAAATAAAAAGTTATTTTCGGCAATATAGGTCTGAATTCGGGGTAGTCTGAGCCCGTCGGTACTTGCGAAAAACAAGAGAAACGCAGTTTTTCGCTTAGTATCTCCGCTACATGGCGAGGCTAGCGGGAGCGTGCCCCGTTTCAGACCTATATTGCTTAGAAAATTTTTTTGATTTTTCACAACCTCTTATTTTAGAGTCTAGTGGGAACAAGTTTATACCACCGGTTGGAACTTCTTTCTCTTTAGGTATTTACCCTGATTCTCCAAAAGCACCTTACCGCCCTTAGCCACCAGTTTTCCTCTCAGGAAGACTTCTTCGATGCAACCTTGAATCTCCAGTCCTTCCAATGGGGCATAGTCGGAGCGGGAAACCTGATTCTCTTTGCGAATGGTTTTCTTCTTGTTGGGATCCAGTAAAACGATGTCCGCGTCAGACCCTTCCTGCAAGATTCCCTTCTCCGGATACATGCCGTAGAGCTTTGCGGGATTCTCGGAAAGAAGAGCCGCCATACGCTCCTTGGAAATTCGTCCCTTTACCACACCTTCGGAGAAAATGACTTCTCCTCTGGTTTCCACACCGGGCATTCCGCCGGGGATTTTCCGGAAATCCTCTTTGCCCAGATTCTTCTGCTCCAAGGTGAAAGAACAGTGGTCAGTACAAATGGTCTGAATTTCTCCATCAGCCAGAGCCTTCCATAGTGCTTCCTGATCGGATTTTTTCCGAAGAGGGGGAGCGATTACATAACGGGCAGAGGTCTCAAAATCGGAATTGTACAGATCATCGGTCATAGTCAGGTACTGGGGGCAGGTTTCTGCAAATACCACTTGACCCCGTTTTCTAGCCTCTCGAATCTCATTTAGTCCCTTTTCACAGGTCAAATGCACATCAATAATGGGCGTGTCTACCACATCGGCAATATAGAGCATACGGTTGATGGCCTCCGCCTCCGCATCATCCGGACGGGAAAGGTAGTGGGAAGACACAGATTTTTTTGTACTTTCCTCAGCAATATACTTCTTCTGTAAAGCGGCAATCATACCGGTATTTTCGCAGTGTACACCGGTGATGCCTCCAACTTCCTTCAATCTCTTTAAAATGAAGAACATTTCCTCGTCATCTACCTGAATATCATAGGTCATGTAAACTTTGAAGGTGCTAAGTCCCTCATCCATCATATCCTGACATTGCTTGCTGGCCTCTTCATTCCAGTCACTGATGGACATGTGGAAGCCGTAGTCGCAGGAAGCGCCTAAATCAGCCTTTTTCTGCCAATTTTTAAAGCCTTCCATCAGGGTTTCTCCCTTGTACTGGGTGCCGAAGTCCACAATACTGGTGGTTCCGCCGGAGATGGCGGCCTTGGTGCCGGAGGGGAAGTTATCGCAGGTTACAGTGCCGGCAACATGGAGTTCAAAGTGGGTATGGCAGTCAATAAAGCCCGGGAAAATGAGCTTTCCGTCGGCATCAATCCGTTCTACAGTATTTTCGGAAGCCAAAGCCCTATCCTTCTCGGCTTGGAAATTAGGGCTGTCCTTTCGAAAAATTTTTTTGATTTTCTCCCCTTCCACAAGGATGTCTCCAAGGAAACTTTCTCTGGGGCTTACGAGGGTTCCGTTTTCAATCAGGATCATAGTTCCTCCTTATATAAAAGAACGCAAGTCAACGACTCTATAACGACTCAAAGAA
>NZ_DBHIGR010000206.1:0-3279 GCF_057249185.1 Oribacterium sp. | reverse complement strand
TTATTCCCAGGGACTCAAGCTTACGCTGATAAGCAATAGCGCTTTCCTGTCCGGTAAAACGAGTTAAAACCACAGAACCCACATAAAGGCCATATCCCCGGAAGGCATCAATTAAACGAAGCACATCCATATCATAGGTAATGCCCAAATCGCCTCTGACCTTATTCTTCTCTATATCACCGGCATGGATAGCAATCACGATTTCCGCATCATCCTTAAGCTCTCCCAGCATCCGAATCTTACTGTCCGGATGGAATCCAGGCAATACTCTGCTGGCATGATAGTCGTCAAAGAGTTTTCCGCCAAATTCCAGATATAGCTTCCCGCCGAACTTCGCAATTCTTTCCTTGATATGCTCTGACTGGGTTTTTAAATACTGCTCATTATCAAAACCGATCTTGTCCATCTTTCCCTCCTATTTTTTTACTAAACTGCCACATTTTTAAAAAAGCTCTTTTCGGAAGATTCATTTTGCATGAAATCCACTCCAAATCCCCTACAACAAAAAAGTTATTATACTGCTTTTTGAAATTTTTGCATCAGTTTTTTATTCTTTATTCCAGAAATAAATCCATATTCTTTTTTTGGTGTTCCACCTCTTTGGAAAAGAATACCGCTACCCTGAAAAAGGCCTTTTCCTCCCCAAAGAAGAAAAGCTTTTTCTCCTCTTCCTTTGCATAATATTGTAAGAGAGAATCCGTATAAGCCATCCAAAGAATACACTTTCTGATAAGATGAAATAAAGGCAAAATGGATTTTTTCTTTAACCCTGTCATTAAATAACGAAAAGTATAATATCTGCAAAGCCCTTCCAAATATAGCTTTTCTCCATCTCTGTAAAAGCTTTGCATTTTATCCTGCAAATCCTTTTCCGCCCTATGAAAAATTGTCAGAAAACTCTTCCACAATTCGCCTCTCCCTTGAATTTCCTCATTCATTTTGCAATATTCTCTAAAGCTTTCCTCTGAAAAAAACGGCTCCGTTAATCCGTTTTCCAAGGCTTCCAATTCTTTACAATATGGAAAAGCTGTATTTTCATAAAACAAAAGCTCTTCTCCCTGTAAAAATACCGTTTTCAGCTCCGCAAAAAATCCATGAATATCCTTAGGAAAGTCGGGTAAGGCCTCCCAAAGACCTTGGCGAAAAGCCAAAAGAGAAACCAGGTTTTCATTCTGTCCGTTATGGTCAAAGCCCTTTTCCGGAATATCCTCCTCTTCGGAAATTCTTTCATCCTCCAGCTCTTCCCGAATCAGTTCCCCTTTCCAGGACAGAATAGCCTTAGCTGCCTCTTCACAGGATAAATGCAGATCCAGCTGCATATAAGGATGAACAATATATTCCTTTCTGGGATAAGCATCGCAGACCTTGGAAAGCTCCTCTTCTCCCCTTTCTCTCTGAATTTCACAAAGACCATCCTCCTGAAGAAATGGACATCTTCCATCCTTCTCCACCTCAAAATAAAATTCGCCGTCCTTTTTATGGAGCTTCTTTCTAAGCTTCTCTCCTAAAGCACCGCCCATTTTTTGATATTTTTCCGCAGTATCAAAATCAATGTCAATTAACCAGTCTTTGCAACAGCTGTCTTTACAAGCCTTCCCTATACAGGCAAAATCCGGATAAAAAAGAGGATACTCTAAAAGCATAGGCTTAATCCCTCCCTTACTTGAAAATGGCTTTCTGCAAAAAAGCGATATTTGGCCGCCTTGTATTCCGCCAAATTTTTAGCCTTTCGAATCTCCTTTAAGCCCTTTTCTCCGCCCCGGTAGGACTTGGCAAAATAGCTCCAAAATTCTTTGTACTTTGCCAATATATTTCTTTCTCCTTGGATTTCTTTGGCAAAATTCTCTTCCACCAAACCGAGAAAGTCCCTAAACTCTTCTTCCTCCAAAACCTTTCCGCCTCGAGCCTCCCGAAAAAGAGCCGGATTGGACAGGAGCCCTCGTCCGCACATTATCCCCTGAATCCGAGGAAACTTTTCCTGTAGAAACAAAATATCCTCCCCTGTTTCCACATCTCCGTTATATACAAGGGGAAGCTTAGAGCATTTACATATATTTTGAAAACAAGGTAAATTCACTCGGCCGGAATAATGCTGCTTTTGGGTTCTGGGATGAACGATGATTTCCGAAAAAGGAAAATGATTGAATACCTCAAAAAGCTCTTCCCATTCTCCTTCTGTATTTAAACCTATTCTTGTCTTTATGGAGACCTTCATTTTCGAATTCTTCAGCAAGGAAAAAAGCTCTTGAAAGAAGTCTTCCAATACCATCGGATTTCTAAGCATGCCGGAGCCTTTCCCCTTAGCCACCACGGTCCCGCTGGGACAGCCCAGATTTAAATTACACTCTTGATATCTCAACTCCTCCAGATATTCCATAGTCGCATGAACAAAGTCCGGGCGATTTCCCATAATTTGGGGAATCAGCACTAAGCTATTATTGTTCTCTACTGCACAATCTCGTTCGATTCTTCCGGTATAATGCCCTTCCTCATTGGAAGAAATAAAGGGACTAAAATATCCATCCGTTTCCGGAAATAAAGCTCTATGGGCATTCCTAAGAGGATAGCCTGTAATGGATTCCAATGGGGCAAAATAATACTTCATAATCTCTCCTAAAAATTTCCGGTGAAAAAGGCCAAAAACAGCAGAATAATCAGCATTTGCCCATGTACCATCAGATAATGCAAAAGAAAAAGCTTCAGGTTCACAAGCTTGGCTCTACGTAAGAAAACAATAGCCATAATACTGCTATAGTTTAACGCCAAGGGATGAATCGTGGATAATATGGAAGCCACAATCAGCTGTCTTCCCTTGGTGCTGAAGGAGGACAACAGTACAGCGGCAGGAAGTCTTGTGAAAATTTCCGACAGGATAAAGCCTCTACCGGTCTCATGGGCAAGAATCCATTCTCCAAACAAGCGACTAAGCAATGCACTATGATAGGTACTTTCCTTTAACAGCAAAATCAAAAAGAGAAAAAGAAATAGAAAGCCATCCAGCTTTAAGAAAATTCTTCTTCGAAAGATAAGCGTATATAAGATAAGGGCGGGAAAAAGCAAAAGAATCGGAATAATCCGAAGATAAGACAAGAATATTAAAAGGGAAAACAGGGAAAAATGAATCAGAGCATTGGTATCCAGCTTGCTTTCCCTGAAATTCCCCTGAAATACGTCATTTTCTTCCTCTTGTAAAATCAGTACATAGGGAAGCAAAAAGATTCCTCCAAAAAGGAAGAAGATAAAGCTAATCCTTAAGAAGGACAGAAAGCTATAGCCATA
>NZ_DBHIGR010000205.1:0-3291 GCF_057249185.1 Oribacterium sp. | reverse complement strand
GCTGTATGGAGGAAAAGAAATGGACTATAGAACAGAACACGATTCCATGGGGGAAGTGCAGGTTCCGGTGGAGAAATACTGGGGGGCACAAACCCAGAGAAGCTTTGAGAATTTTAAAATAGGAACGGAGAAGATGCCTACAGAGATTGTTCGTGCCTTTGCCATTTTAAAGAAGGCGGCAGCAATGGCAAACAATCGCCTTGGAAAACTGGATGAAAGACGAAAGACTTTGATTTCCGATGTCTGTGATGAGATTTTGGAGGGGAAACTTAACGAGCACTTTCCTCTTGTGGTATGGCAAACCGGAAGCGGAACCCAGTCCAACATGAATGTGAACGAAGTCATTGCCAATCGGGGAAATGAAGTGGCCGGAGAAAAGCTTTTGCATCCCAATGACCATGCCAATATGTCCCAAAGCTCCAACGATACCTTCCCAACAGCTATGCATATCGCAGCAGCCTTGGAAATCGAGGAGAGACTTTTTCCCAGTCTTGACACCCTCATTCAATCCTTTGAAAGACTTATGCAGGAAAATGAAGGCATTGTAAAAACAGGGCGGACCCATTTGCAGGATGCCACACCGATTAGCTTTTCTCAGGAAATCAGCGGCTGGAAAGCTATGCTGGAAAAATCGATGGAGATGCTTCAATTAAGCCTTCCCGGACTTCGGGAGCTGGCGCTTGGAGGAACTGCGGTGGGAACGGGACTAAATGCCCCGAAGGGATTTGATGTGGAAGTGGCTAAAGCAGTTTCCGAGCTGACACATAAGGATTTTAAAACGGCAGACAACAAATTCCATTCCCTTAGCAGCAAGGATGAACTGGTTTTTGCCCATGGCGCTTTGAAAGCCTTGGCAGCGAATTTGATGAAAATAGCCAATGACATCCGTTGGCTTGGCAGCGGGCCAAGATGCGGTCTTGGAGAAATTTTCCTTCCGGAAAATGAGCCGGGAAGCTCCATTATGCCGGGAAAGGTCAATCCCACCCAGTGCGAAGCACTCACCATGGTTTCCTTGCAGGTCATGGCCAATGATGTAGCAGTGGGGATGGCGGCTTCTCAAGGGAATTTTGAGCTAAATGTATATATGCCGGTGTGTATCTACAATTTTTTGCAGTCTGTACGCCTACTTTCCGATGCCATGCTGTCCTTTAATCAGAACTGTGTTGTGGGCATCAAGGCGAACAAGGAGAAAATGCAGGAAAACCTTCACCGTTCTCTGATGCTTGTAACCTGCTTAAACCCCTATATCGGTTATGAAAATGCGGCGAAGACAGCGAAGAAAGCCTTTCAGGAAAACATTTCTTTAAAAGAAGCCTGCCTACAGCTTGGCTTCTTGACGGAAGAGAAATTTGACGAAGTGTTTAAACCGGAAAAAATGATATAAGAAGAAATGATATAAAAAACAATGCGTTAAGAAAGGCACATTATGAGGAGCGAGTGATGCCGGGAAGAAATATCCAAAGGTAGAAGTAATAAAAAGTCATAAATAATAAAATTTAGAAATAATAGAAGGCAGAAATTACATAGAATAGAATTGAAATAAAGCATGGAGGAAGAAAAATGGATTATGCGAAGGAATCATTGAAACTGCATTATGAATTAAAGGGAAAGCTTGAGGTAACACCGAGAGCCAAGGTGGATAGCAAAGAAGCCTTAAGCCTTGCTTATACCCCGGGAGTTGCGGAACCCTGCCTAGTGATACAGAAGGATGTGGAGAAAAGCTATGAGCTGACCAGACGCTGGAATACGGTGGCAGTGGTAACGGACGGAACTGCTGTTCTGGGCTTGGGAGACATTGGACCGGAGGCAGGCATGCCGGTTATGGAAGGAAAATGTGTGCTGTTTAAGGCATTTGGAGATGTGGATGCCATTCCGCTCTGCGTAAGAACGAAGGATGTGGAGGAAATCGTGAAAACGGTGAGTCTCCTGGCCGGAAGCTTCGGGGGAGTGAATCTGGAAGACATTTCCGCACCCCGTTGTTTTGAAATTGAAAAGAGACTAAAGGAAATTTGCGATATTCCTATTTTCCATGACGACCAGCATGGTACTGCGGTGGTCACTTTGGCAGGTCTCATCAATGCCTTAAAGCTTACCGGGAAAAAAATCGAAGAAGTGAAGATTGTGACCTCCGGAGCAGGAGCGGCAGGCATTGCCATTATCAAACTGCTCTTAAGCATGGGAGCTAAACATGTGATTATGACAGACAGGGAAGGTGCTATTTATAAGGGGAGAGAGAATTTAAATCCCATTAAGATGGAAATGGCAGAGATTACCAATCTCTCCATGGAAAAGGGAAGTCTTTCTGATGTTATCAAAAATGCGGATGTCTTTATCGGTGTTTCCGCACCGGGAACCCTGAATAAGGATATGGTGAAGAGCATGGCGGAGAAGCCCATTATCTTTGCCTGTGCCAATCCTATCCCGGAAATTTTTCCGGAGGAGGCGAAGGAGGCCGGTGCTACAGTAGTATCTACAGGGCGCTCAGATTTTCCAAACCAGATTAATAATGTACTATGCTTTCCGGGCATCTTTAGAGGCGCTCTGGATATGCGGGCAAAGGATATTAATGATGAAATGAAGGTTGCCGCAGCCTATGCTATCGCAGGACTGGTGAGCGATCAGGAATTAAATGCGGAGTATATTCTGCCGGCGGCCTTTGATGAAAGAGTGAAAGATGCAGTGGCAAATGCCGTTGCGGAAGCCGCAAAGAAAAGCGGAGTAGCAAGACTGTAATGCCGGAAAGAAAGGAAAATATATGACTAAAGAAGAAAAATTAAAGAAGTATCAGGACTGGCTGTTCAAATGTTCTGCCTACCATATGGCTCTAAATATCATTGATATTGATAAGCAGACTGTAGCGCCTACAGCGGGAGCAGGCTATAGAGATGAGCGTTCCGCCTTTTTGGCAGGGGAGCTTTTCAGTTTAGAGACAGATCCGAAAATTGTAGAATTACTCAAGGATTTAAAGGATGATCCCAAGGTGGATGCGGAAAATAAGCGGGCCATTCAGCTTTATTACAAGCAGGCCTTGGATACCCTTTGCATTCCCAAGGAAGAGTATGTGGCCTTTAAAAAGCTTTGTGACGAGTCCTTTGACGCGTGGATTTTGGCAAAGTCCAAGGCGGATTATTCTCTCTTCGCCCCTTATTTGAAAAAGGTGATTGAGAGCCAGAAGAAGCTTTACGGCTATCGAAAGAGTGAAAAGAGTATTTATAACCAGATGTTGGATGACTTTGAGCCGGGAATGGACGAGGAAAAGTATGATGCCTTTTTTGCGGCTTTAAAGGAAAG